>CAZYQZ010000001.1:0-27857 GCA_964649915.1 uncultured Gammaproteobacteria bacterium
GCGCCCACGCTCGAAACTTTTTTTCATTATACACCGTCACCGCGCACGCAATAGCGAACCTCACCCGCTGCTCGGTTGTTGGCTTGACTACTGGCAGCTCTTTCGATAAGCGCATGGCTGTATAGCCGACCTTTAGCCCGCGATCTCTCTTAGGTCGTCCATTTACCTCAACCTCCCATAGTCTCGGGCTTTGAATATCAGCATGAATCGGGTTCATGAACAGGGCCAGCGCCGGGTCAGTATAGGCATGCAGCCAGCCAGGACTGCACAAGTCGCCTTCCCCGTTCGTTTTCTTCCATTCCCCCACCACCCATTGACAGCCGTTGTGCGTGGTTAGATCCTGCTTCGTCAGTTTGTACGCAATTTCCATTATTAATCCCCTTCTTGGTCTGTTCTGTGACGTGCGCTGTCTGTATACGTGACGGTTACTTTGCCAGGGCAAGGGCCTTCACCGGCCTTCGGCCTTGGCAACGGCAGCTTCTATCATGTGGTATGCCTCTGTTTCGTCGTCCGTTGCGCTTCCGTCACGCGAACGATCCCCAAGACACGCCCTAGCATACAGTAGCGCATCGTACATCTCTTGATGGGCATTGCAGGCGCGGACGATGAAACGGCCGTTTTCAACTTGCTCGGTTGCAATAATGTTTCCCCCTATACCTGCCCATCCTTCGCTACTTTGTATTTTCGCAATCACGCCTTCGTTAGTGCCGATATATCCGCTTGTTCGGTCATAAGTCCACGGTCCCGGCGTATGTGTCGGTGTGCTCATGGTTAGGCCCTCCCTTCGGCTTGTGTCAGCGCCGGTTCCGTCCAGACCTTAACCCCTCTGTTATGGGGGAGTTTCCGCGTCTTAATCCGCTTCTCTGCCGCTGCCTTGCGCCACCGTTCTTCCGTTCTTTCTGCGCCATTCCGCTGTCCTTCTTCGTGTGCATGGTAGATACTGTTCAAGAGCCAGTATCGGGCATGGCTGTCTAATGATTCTAAGATCGGGCGCAGTGCCTTGCTATTGGAGATCCTGATTCTTCCTTCACCCCCTCCATGCTTATAGAGTAGATCCAGCCTCAACTGTCCAACAACGCGATAATGGTGACAATGCGAGTCTTGGCCTCCACAGCGCCCCGGTTCGTCATAGAGGAGTGAATCATGCTCTGTCAGTGCAGGCGGATCGGGTCGCCTTACGCTCGGCCTGTCGTTCGGTTGCCACTTATACCCTAATTCCCCGTTAATGTTTGGCTTATCACAGCAACACATAATTAGTCCCTCCTCTTACTTGTATCCGTATCCGCCTCATCCTGCACGCCAAGATCTATCCCTTCCCCGGTCTGGCATTCATAATACAGGTCCGTCCCTTTCTCCGCCTCCGCGCATGGCCCCGGCGTGTCGCCAAGGGCCAAGAGAAGGAACAGGGCCAGGGCCGGGGCCGTCATGCGGGCACCTGCTTGGCCTCAAACACTCTCGCAAACGTATCCTTGCGGAAATAGGCTGATGACATGAGGCCATGCTTGACAGGCTTACGCCGGTAGAGTTCATAGACCGGCACGTTCTTTTCGCTATAGGTGTCAATCGTCGCTTCGCAGACCCCATAGTTCGACATGCGATCTCCAAAGAACTTCATCGTGTCTCGGGTGAAGAAGTGGCGATCGTGTCCGGCCTGTTCAACGTGATATTTCAGTTCCGATGCAGTCATGGCGCAATCTCCCTTCTTGAATTATTCTTCAATCTCTTCCAGCAATGATTCAGCAATTTCATGCCAGTTCACGCGACTGAGACCGGCATTAAAAATATCAGCAAAGAATGAGGCTTGATTGCCCATCCATTCCTCGGCCTGTTCTTCAAATTCAGCCTTCAACCTCTCGGCTAAGGCGTGCACAATGCGCCGATCCAGGGCCATGTACTCATTCTCCATCGGATGCTCCTTGGCCTCGATCGCTTGCCCTCGCCAGTACTCTTGACTGCCCTGGTCATTGTCGATCCAGAACTTACAATTCCATGTCTCATAATTCGTCCAGCCGTTGTAGGTATCTTTCGTTTCCATGGTCGTGCTCATGGGCTGGTCCTTTCGCGTGGGGAAGCGGGTTAAGACTTTCTGAGTCCAGGATTATTAGGCCATGTCGGATGGGACTCGCAATAGTCAGTTTTGCTGCTCAATTCCCCTTGCTTCGTGACTTCAAAGTACGTGTGTGCAAGCCAATCAGCATCATCAGCAAACTGAACAGGGTATGCCGTTAATTGCAGTGACTCATTTTTGAACGGCTTATAGGCCCATGCGGGCTTGTGCTCGCCCGTGAATCTATGAACAAACCTGGCCTTGCATTCCGCTTGCAGTTTTGGCCCCAAGTGCTTGCCGAGTATTCTCATGCTCTCCCCCTTGCTCTGCGCCTGTGGGCGCGTGAATGCGTTAATGGTTCGTCTTGGCGTAGACCTCTTGGCCGAACTCCGTTACGGCATAGGTGTTTTCTCCGCCAATATAGCTGACTGTCACCGCTCCACTTGCAAGCCAGTGCGCTAACGTTTTCTGTTCAATTAACCGTGGGACTCGCAAGGTACTTTTAGGTCTCATGTCCATCCTCCTGTGTCTGGCCTGTTGTTCGCTTGCGATTCAGAAGAGATGCATGCCCCATACCAGACACGGTAGATAGCGTGCTAACCTGTAACTCTTTGATATTGTTACCAGTATAAAATTAGTACGCAGTCCACACCCACATCTAGAGCCCTGCCATTCCGCCACACTGAGGCATTCTTGTCTGCATAATTGCCACACTCGATACCCTTATGACATGAAACGATGCCAAAAGCGGGCGTGGGGGCGTGCGTCCCTGTCTTCTCCCCCATTCCGTCAATTCCACCCACTCTAACACGTTGATTCCCTGTGCAATCTCGTCCCATGGCATATAGAAGTAGAGGGTGTGCGTATCATGGTGCCCTCTCCGGTCCTAACCGACTCCTTCCGGGCAGCAATGGAGAACGTGTGCTCGTCCAGTCAAATAGGCTGGATCAAGGGGAGTCCAAGAGCTTTCGCCTGAACCTGTGCCGGATCAGGACTTTCTCTCTTCCCCGCCCACGCTGGCCCGGTAACGGTCTAGTTCTTGAGCGGGATCCTCGACCGGATACGCTACCTACTACGGGAGCTGATCCCGCGCCTATTCTGGCCGCTATGAATACCAGATGGGAAAAGAAAGCCGAGTTATGCCCAATTGCAGAGACAGCAGCAGGACCAGGGCCAGGGCCGTCCCCGCTTAGTGTATCCAGAAGCCTACACCCACCCCACCACGTGTTACCTTTTCGTAACGTCACAGGAGTAGCGCTGGATCCTTTTTGATACAGTATCAGGTCAGTCCAGGGACAGGGACGCGACACTGCCCCTGGCCATAGCCGACTAAACAGGTCGGGCATGGGCCTGGCCTGGGGCTGGGCATGGGGCTAGATCGGGGCACGGACCTGGACCTGTGCCAGCCCCCTATACTGGGCATGGCGGGCCAGGACCGGGGCCGGTCCAGTACCAGTTGACATAACAATTCTTATCAGACATTGATTAAGTAGCTGATTCTGTTCACGTTTCAGCCTAACGCCATGGCCAGGACCGGCCGGGTAGATCGGTTCACCCCCTGCCGTCATGTGGCACGGGTCCCATATGGCTCATGCAGCAGAAAGACAAAAGGGCCCCGGATCTGGCTCGGGACCCGTTTCTGCCCCATAACAAAATCAAGCACTTGTGCAGGGCCATCCCCAGGACCAGCCTTGTATCCAACCCGATACCATTCCGTCAAGTTGACCCTATCTAAGCCATTGAAAGTAGAAGTAACTTTGTCTTATGGCATATAGAAGTAGAGGGTCTGTTACGTTTCCGTAACGTGGAGGGCCTTGATCGACATGGCAGAGGACCTGGGACGGTCCTGTTAGACACTGCGTTAGACGGCCATAAGAGGCCGCACATGAACGTACGCTGAACCCGTACGAGTACCTGAAGGCAGCATATCACCGACAGGCCGTCCCCCTCAGTCAGTTAACGTAATCCTTATGCCGCCACCGAAGAAGTTTAAGCCGCTGTACCAGGAACAGGCCCCGCCGCCGCCGGTGAAGCTGGACCCGATCACGGTCCCGGAGAAGCGGAAGTACAGCAAGGACGAGCTGAAGGCGGATGTTCAGTACTTGTCCCAGCGCCTGGTCGATTACCTCAAGGAGGGGGATCGGTTTGAGCGGCTGATGGCCGAGTCGAAGGTGAAGGATATTACGGTCATGCTCGGGATTTTGACGGACAAGATGCTGGTCTTAGATGGACAGCCGACGCAGATTATTAGCCAGCAGATGCACCAGAAGATGGATACGGTCATGCCTGCATTGCTGGAAGAGATGAAGCGCCGGGGCATGACGGCGCAGTTGACAGAACGGAAAATCGATATTCAGGTCCAGGGACAGGCATGAACCCGGAAGTCCTCCAACATCTCGACCACCTCGACGCTACGAACCTCAGCACCCTCTCGGATGCGGAGCTGGTGGCGTTGGCGAATGAGATGTTGGCGATTCAGTCCTTTGACCGGCAAGTCAATCAGTTGCGCTATTACATCCCGGTCAGCCCGACCGCGATCAAGGTCCATACCTGTACCGGCAAAGTTATCGGCGTGGGAGGCGGCAATGGAGCCAGCAAGACAGACACGGCTTTGGTCGAACTGGCTATTAGAGCCACGGGACAAATTCCCCTTTCTCTACGAGACGTCTATCCGCGAGACAAACTGCGCGGGCCTATCAATTGTCGCGTTGTGGTTGAGTCCATCACCAATACTCTCGAAACTATTATATTGCCGAAACTCCAATGGGAGAAGTGGCAAGGGGTCGATGCTCCAGGCGGGAACCGAGGGCATTACGGCTGGATCCCGAAGCACTGTTTGAAGAAGGGGGAATGGTCCGAATCCTGGACGGCCAGGACCCGGACCTTGGAAGTGCTCTATCACGACCCCGACACCGGAGTCTATCAAGGCATCTCCCGTATCCAGTTTATGTCCTATGACCAGGACAGCAAAGACTTCGCCTCCGGTGACTTCCACTTTGTCCTGCACGATGAGCCGCCCAAGGAAAGTATCTGGATCGAGAACATGGTCCGGGCCAAGCGCGTGGACGGGACGATGATGATGTCCATGACCTGGCCGGACGACCCGACCACGCCCGTGGACTGGATCATTGATCGGGTCTGGGAGAAGTGCCAGCCCGGCAAGGACAAGGACCCGAACTATTTCTGGTTCGATATGTTTGCGACGGACAACATGAACCTGAACCAGACCGCCCTGGCGGAACTGGCCAAGGACCTGTCGGCCGAAGAGAAGGCGAGACGTATCTATGGACAACATCTCCGACTCTCCAACCGAGTCCACCCCAACTTTACCGACACCGACAAGATCTGGTGCTTTCACTGTCACGACCTCACCATTCTCGATGATGGGGGTGCCTGTGGGAAGTGCCACGGGTCGGATACCTGCAAATTTAATCATGTCGATACCGTCAAATGCGACCCCTCTTATCCTGTGGTCTGTCTCTTAGACCCGCACCCGAGAAAACCTCATATGCTCCTCTTCGTGCAGATCGACCCCAACGACGACTGGGGCGTCATCCATGAACTGGAAGTCCTGGGCTCACCGGCCGATGTGAAGCAGCGGGTCCAGGATATTGAAAGTGATTATGGCTGGTCGAGTATCACGCGGTTGATGGACCCGAACATGGGCCGCTCCCCGTCCGGGACGGATCGGGAAGTGACCTGGCAAGACGCCTTTGAGCGTGAGGGGCTGACCTTTGACCTGGCCAACGACGGTGCGGCGGGGCGACAGATCATTAACGATCTGCTGAAGCCGGACCCGTTCACGCACCGGCCCCGGATCACGTTTGACTTACGATGTATGAAGGCCATAGGGCAAATGAAACGGTACGCCTGGAGCGACCACAAGCTCAGTTCTGACAAAGACCAGAAGCAGATAACGAAAATGAAATGGGACGACTATCCCACTTTGCTCAAATATCTCGCCAACTCACAACCTTCCTTTCGCGCCCTGAAGTCGGTTGGCCAAGTGTGGCGGCGTGATGTTGGGAGTTACCTCAAGTGAGTATGACAAAAGAGCAACGGGCTGTCGCTCATCGAGAAGCGAATAGGAAGTGGCAATTAGCCAACCCGAATAAAGTGCGGCAGATGAGACGCGACTACGCGAACAAAGACAATGAACTGCTCAAGATCGCCGTCATGAATGTTTACACGAATGGAGAGCAGACGTGTCGGCATTGCGGCCAAGGCGACATTGACGTGCTGTGCCTTGACCATATTAACGACGATGGGGCTGCGCACAGGAAAGAGACTGCGCAAGGCACGAGATGGCAAACGGCTTATAAATGGATCATCAAGAACGACTACCCTCCTAATGTGCAAGTGCTTTGCTACAACTGCAACATGAAGAAGGAAGTAGTACGTCGTCGCAACTCACGTAAGAGTAACACGTTACATGCCTGACCAAGAAAAAGATATAGAGTTACCCGGCGAGTTTGAAGGCCCTGGTCAAGACGACAGCGCCGCGCATGAGTCTGGCGAACCGCCCGAACTCTCGCGCAAGCGCACGTTCACGTTCGACAAGACCGAACTGATTAACAAAGTCATTGACGAATACGAACAGGACCTGACCGACCGCGAGGACTGGTCAGAACACCGTCTCCAACTCTATGCCAAACTTCGTGGCTGGCTGGAGCACAAGACCCAGCCCTGGGACGGAGCCAGTAACGCCCATATCCCGCTCATGATGACGGACTGCCAGCGCATGATTGATACGCTGGTCAATGCCGTCCTGACCCAGCGCCCGGTCATGTCGGCCCAGGCCACGACCGAAGCGGACAAGGACAAGGGCGAGATCGTGGACGAGTTGACCGACTTTCAGTTCTTTGTCGAGCAGAACGGCGAAGAGAAGGTCCAGGAGTTTGCCGACAGTTTCGTGACGGACGGTACTGCGATTGCGTTTATCCCGTACATCAAAGAAGACCGCAAGGTCTCCGATGTCCGCACGTTCCCCCCGCTCAACCCCGACGCGCCCGCTGAGATCCAGATACGCCTCATTCTAGACCAGGCGTTTCCCAAGTCGTATGCGACGAAGACGGGGGAAGATAACTGGGGCTGGAGCGTGCGCTGGCTCGATGAGAACCGGCAGGACCAGATGGCCAGCGTCGAGTTCTATACCGACGAGGACAACCATCTGGTCATGGTGGCTGAACGTGAGATGAGGTTATTTGATGGCCCCTGTTTTCTCCCGAAACAACTTGAAGACATTGTGGTGCCCGCACGATCCAGCAATTTGCAAATGCCCGGACCATCCAACCCCGGTGGGGCGGATCACGTCACCATGGTGGATTATCCGTCGTGGGACGAAATCAAACGACTCCAGCATCAAGGATACTATGACCAACTTACCGACGAGGATGTGGCGGCGATTGATGAAGACCCTCGCAAAGGCGATGCCGTGGCGTCGCAAAGCCAGGACCCGGCCGAGCACAAAGTCCAGCGCGATGCCCTCGCCGGACAAGATTACCAGCCGGGACCGCATACGCCGTCATCGTTCACGCGGCTAACCTACTTCGGCCGCTACGATGTCGATAACGACGGGCTCGAAGAAGATGTCGTCTTCTGGGTACTCAAGGAACAGCGCAAGCTCCTGAAGGTCTGCTTGCTCACGGAAAAGTGGCCGAGCATTCCCCCGCGCCGTCCCTTTGCCGAAGCGCGGCTGATTCCTGTTCCTGGTCAGTTCTATGGCCTAGGGATGCTGGAACTGCTTGAGCATCTCCACGACACGATGAAAGCGATTCTCGATCAGTCCCTGGACAAGAACACGCTCGTCAACACGCCCTGGTTCTTGTACCGTGCCGCATCCGGCATGCGCCCTGAAGTCATCAAGTGCGCCCCTGGTGAAGGCTATCCGGTCAGCAACCCTGGCCAGGATATGGTCTTCCCGCAGATTCCGAATCCTGACCAGACCACGTCCTTTAACTACCTCGCCCTCCTCCAGCAATGGGCGGACAAGCAAGTCGTCCTTGGGGATATGCAGTTCGGCCGCGTCCCGCAAGGGAAGGCGTCCGCCCTCCGGACGGTCGGCGGCATGATGTCGGTGCTGCAACAGGGCGACGCCCGCCCCGAACGGCTCTTGCGCCGGTTCTTTGCTGGTCTCGCCCAGGTCTATCAACAGTTCCATGAACTGAACCAGGCATTCCTCCCGCCCAAGAAGCAGTACCGCGTCTCTCCGATGACGCAACCTGGCAAGAACCCGTACAAGACCCTCGATGATCCCTCGCAGATCAGGGGTCGGTTCCAGTTTGAGTTCAAGGCCAATTCGCTGAACACGAACAAGGCCACGCAAGCGCAGACCATCCAAGGCCTGATGCCGATTGTGTTTAACGGCATGACATTCCAGATGGGCCTAGCCGATCAAGAGAACCTGTATAGCGTCATGCGGAAGCTGATTACCGCCGCAGGCCAGGACCCGCACGATTGGATCAAGCCGCCGTCACCGGACAGTGACAAGCCGAAGCTCACGGCTGATGTCGTGCTGCAATCGGTCGTCCAAGGGTACATGCCTCAGGGCGTGCCACAAGAAGGCCCGCAGGCTCAGTTGCAGATCTTCCAAGATTTCATGGTCACGCCGGAATACGCCATGCTCCATCAAGGGAGCAAGGTGCTGTTGCAGAAATGGCTCCAGCAACTCCAGGTGCAGATCCAGAAACAGGCCCAGATGGCCGCGCAGGCCCAGGCCTTTGCCCAGATGCAAATGGGCGGGGGTGGCGGGCCGATGAATCCCCAGGGCCAGAGCGAACCGGCCGGTGATGGCATGACCATGGGCGTGCAAGGGCCAGGGCAGGTGAACGATGAGAGCCTACCTGGGGCGAAAGGGCAGATCCTGTGACACTACTTCAACTGGCATCAAATGATGAAATTTTAGACGAACTCATGAAGCGATTCGATCATGCGATCTTTGCCGGGATGCTTGTGGCTGTTACCGATGAAAAAGCGTCGGGGCAACTAGATGAGATCAGGCGCATGACCGGCAACACCAGGACGTGTCAAGGACTGGCCATGGGCCATATCATGATGGCACAAGCTCGATACGACCAACAGTGCGTAGAGCACGATAAAGACACGCACGGAGAACAGAGTGGATCTTGAAGCCGAAATCTGGTGCCCTGGATGCCGCGCCCTTTACGGCCGCATCTTCCGCAAGCAGATCAGCGAGACCGTCTGTGAGCATGTGACCGACCCCGTAAACATCCCCAAGTATTGTGGCGTCTGCGAACGCCCGACCGAACGGAAACGCTAATGCCCCCGACCAGACAAGAGTGCTTATCGCTCATCAAGAAGCAGGTTGGCCAAGAGCGGGACATTGCTGTGTCCTTGCTCGAAACCGCAGCCGTGCGGGCCGCTGAACTGACCGGCCATCCTGGCTGGGATCGGTTCCTGGAACAGTGCCAGGCCATGCTCAACCAAGCCGAGAAGGACCAGGCGGCGTGGACGGAGAACACCGTGAACGCCTATAGCACCGACGACATGCGCCTGGCGCAGCGGAACGTGGAACGGGCCAAGGCCCAGGTCGAGATCCTGAAGAAGATTATGAATATGCCCACTGAGATCGTGAAGGAGCGCGATGCCACTCAATCTCGATGAAGTGCCGTCATCGGATCTGATCCAGGCCATTTGCAAGCGCCATGAAGCCACCGTCGTGATTGCGACGAACGGCGAGACGTGGAGCATCACCCTCGATGGGAACGGGTTTACGTGCTACGGCATGATGCAGTGCGCGTTGCAGGACATGAAGTTGGCCAGCCTGCAACCAGGGACCGAATAAGCCAACGCGGGATCACTCCCCCACAAGCGAGTGCGGCAGCTACGCCAGAAGTAGGAATGGAGGAGTCATGTTAGAAGGGGACGAACTCGATGTACAACAACCATCTCCCGCTGAAGCCTCAGCAGACGTTCAGGAAGCCCAGCCTCAAGCTCAAGAAGCCCAAGCTGAACCTGAACAATCCGGCCACCAACCTGAGCCGAAAGCTGACGACAAACCGCACCCCCTCGACCCAGATGGCGACCGATTCAAGCAGGTCTGGGCCAGGGCTAAAGCCGCCGAAGCGAAAGCTGCCCAAGTAGAAGCGGAAGCCCGTCAGGAACGGGAAGAACGCATTCGCTTGGAAGAGCGGTTGCGGGCGCAGGTCGAAGCGCGGAAACAGGTGGAGCCGGAATATAGCTGGGAGCAGCTCCAGGCAGCAGTGGAGGCAGGCACGATCACCCAGGCGAAAGCCTTTGAGATTCGTGACCAGCAGCTCTACGCCAAATGGGAGGCCAAGCAGCAGGCCCGTGAGGAACAATCGCGGGTGCTGTCCAGTGTCTCGACGGAGATGAGCGAGTACAAGAAGTTGGTGCCGAATGCGACCGTGCCGGGGTCTGAGGAACGGCAGAAGGTCGAGCGCGAGTTTGGCTACTTGGTGCAGCGCCTGGGACAGCCCCAGACCAAGGAGCAGGAACTGTCGTATGAACTGGCGGCGGCACGGGCCGCGTTCGGGGATCTCGACACGCTCAGGACCAAGCAGTCGCTGGCCGCTAAACCTCTTTCACGGGAAGCCTACATGGAAACCTCCAGTGCCAACAAGAAACCAGCCGAGACGAAGAAGGATTTCCGATCCACGCTCTCGACGCGAGAAGTGCAACACTATGAACGGCTCATGCGGAACGGGCGCTATCCCGGTGGCTGGGACGATGTCAAGAAGGAATACGAGGACTACGACACGTTCAAGAAAACGGGGGTGTAATGAACATCCTGATTGCCAGGACCTGGACCGAAGCGGAACTGTTAAAGGACGCCGAAGGCGGCGGCAAGAAACGGGGCCGTGCGGCTGGGGGCTGGGTCGATGACATTGCGGCCCAGAAGAAGGTCATTACGCTGTGCCCGCTCTGCACGAACAAGTTCAACCCCGCCAAGGTCCATTACCGGAAGGAAAAAGAATTTCCGGTCTGTCAGGCCAAGTGCGACGGGTGCAGCACGTTCGACTCGCGGTGCAGTTGGTACATTTACGATGAACTCTACTCGTCAGTGCGCTCCACGGCGGACGAACGCCGCGCCCTGGCCAAATCCAGAGCCGCCCGAGTCAGGAAGGGCTACCTCTGACGGTCACACCCCTGGACCGCTGAAGCAGGGTACGAAAGGATCATATGCAGTACTTTGGCAATCTCAGTTCTTCGACGCCGATCATCAAGAAGTATAAAGCCTCGGCCGCCTTGGCGGAAGGCATTGTGGTTATCAAGTCCGCCGCGAACGCGAGCGGCCAGATGTCCACCTCCACCACGACCTCCATCGCAAACGCGCTGGGCCTGGTGGTCGATAACGGTCTGTCGTCCGCAGCCGGTGGCCCGATCACGTACAGCACCACCCAGGGCGCTGATGAGGCCGTGTTCGGTGTCATTGTCAACCCTGATGCCATTTTGCGGGCCAAGATGGTGACGGGCGCAACCGGTACCGGCATTACCGCTGACACGATTGTGACCGCGTCCTCCAACGGACTTACGGCGGTCGGCGGCACATCCGTCGCCTCGCCTGATATGGACGAAGGTATCCTCTGGTACACCTCCGGTTCAAACGTCGGCAAGAGCCGGAAGATTACCTCCACCTCGTCTGTCACCGCCACCGTCCTGGTGCCGTTCGCGGCCAATGCTGTAGGCGATACCTACTGTTACGCTGGCGTCAACATCGGGTTGCAGGGCGTGACCCTGACGACCGATCTCAAGAACGTGCGGGCCGACATTGCCGTCTCGACCGGAGCCACGTTCAGCATCATCGATCTGGAATTGAACGGCGCGAATGACTCGTATGTGCACTTGGTCATGGGCGGGAACGCCTGGTTGCAAGTCCAGTCATAAGCCGCTGATTAACACGTAAGGAGACATGACAGATGCCGAGTCCAATGAATAGTGCAGGCTTTGGTGATTTGCTCGATAAGCGAGTCACGAAGCTGTTCAAAGACAAATATACCCAGCTCAAGGATCGGGTGCCGGATTTCTACAATATGCAGAACTCCAGCGACTCGTTTGAACGCTGGTCCGAGATCGGGGCCTTGCCGGACTTTACCGAGTTCGGGGGCACGGTCGGGTACCAGAGCCAGAGCCAGGGCTATGACGTGACAGCCACGCACAAGGAATTTGTGAATGGCTTCCAGATTACCCGCGACTTGTACGATGACGACCGGCACGGCGTCTGGGAGCGCAAGCCCCAGGCCTTAGCTGAGGCGTATGTCCGTACCCGCCAGAAGTACGGCGCTCGGGTGTTTAACAACGCCGACAGCGTGGACACGTACTTCTACAACCACAGCGAAGGGGTGGCGCTGGTCAGTGACTCGCATACGACCACATCAGGAGCCTCGACCGCGACGGGATTTGATAACAAGGTCACGTCGGCCTTGACGGCGACGGCTGTGGAAGCCGCCCGGATTCAGTTCCGGGGCTTTCGCGGGGACCAGGCCGAACGCATCTCCACGATGCCGGACATGCTCCTGATTCCGGTCGATCTCTACGGCCGCGCCTACGAGATTACCGCCTCCAGCGGCAAGGTGGATACCGCCAACAACGACGCGAACGTCCACAAGGGCGCGTACACGGTCGTGGACTGGGAGTATCTGACCGATTCCAACGACTGGTTCATGATCGATTCCAGCGCGATGAAGGACAACCTGTACTGGTTTGACCGCATCAAGTTGGAGTTCGGGATGGCAGAAGAACTCGATACGCTCGTGGCGAAGTGGCGGGCCTATGCCCGCTTCTCCAACATGTATCGTGACTGGCGTTGGATTCTCGGAGCGTCGGTATCCTAATTGATTAGATCGGGGAAGTGACTAACCCGATCACAAGGATGACATGAAGAAGAAAAAGAAACGAGGCTGCTAATGGCCAGTAACTATCACAGCTACCAGCCGGAGCGAAAGATCAGCGCCGGAGACGGGCCCAAGCTCAAGAAACAGGGTGGATCTCAGGCCATGGCCGAGAAGGCTGGGCCGTTCGGGGGATGCCCTGGACCGTGCCAGTCTGGCAATCGGTCTTTGGGCGTGAAGAAGGTCAAGATATACGCGAACAGCGACGGATTATAGCCACGTCAGGACCGCGTGACGCTTGGCTGCTCAATGATGAGCGAATCTAATCGTGGTGTGAGGACTATGAGTGAAGCTGAATTGTTAGCTTGGGCAGCAGGGTTTATTGACGGAGAAGGAACAATAAGCCTGTACAAGAGGACCGACAGAAAGAACGAGTTCACCGTTCGGTTGAGCGTTGTCAATACAAAGATAATCGCATTAGAGCGGTTACAGGCGATGTTCGGCGGGTCAATCCATCCTATGTACAAGGAGAACGATCGGCGGAACTGGAAGTCTTCGTTTATTTGGGTATGCAGTCATAAAGGTGCTCACGATGCAATAGCACGTCTTGAGCCGTATCTTCTGCTGAAGCATGAGCAAGCTCTACTTGCATTGCAAGCACGAAGCAATATCGGGTCTGTCGGGCCTCGCATTTCGGAGAGTGCCGTCAAAGCTCTGGATGAGATTCTTCTGAAGTTCAGGGTTTTGAATAAGAAAGGACGGGTAGCAACATCGGCTTCTTAACAAAATATGGGACGTTCTGGGGAACGATCCCGCAGACGACTGGACGCATTTTCTGGGTCGCACCGTCCGCGACGTACTACGTCGAAGGCCGGAGCTATTCCGCTTCAGATAACAATGATGGCCTCTCGCCGGAGCGGGCATTGCGGACCATCGACTACGCCGTGGGCCTGTGTACCGCCAACATCGGTGACGTGATCGTCGTGATGCCTGGGTCGCATACCACGACCGGCACCATTACCGTAGACGTGGCGGGCGTGACCATTACCGGCATGCCTGGCGGACCTCGGCACATGGCCGACAAGATGGCCGCTGGGGCCAGCAAGATGCGGTCCTCCGTGACACAAGCGACCGCGACGACGGATGTGTTCACCGTCACGGCTGCTGACGTGGAAATTGCCTATCTGCATTTAATCCCGGTGGCCGGGGCGGCGGCGGTCAGCGCCAGTAACGCGGCTGACCGGGTCTATGTGCATGACTGCACCTTCAACATGACGACCGCCGCGAACACCGCGACGTTCGGCATCACCTTCCCGCTCGGGACAGGCACCACGACCGCCAATGACGATTCCGTGATTCGGAACTGTTACTGGTATGTGTCTGACAACCAGGGTCCGGCGATTCGCGCAGCCGGGACCTTGATCGGCTGCTCGATTGAGTCGAGCACGTTCTACTTGGCTGGGACGACTGCCTGGGACGATGTCATTGAAATCACCCTCGCCGGATCGCTCGGCAACCACATCCGTGATTGCGACTTTATCCAGCAAGGCTCCGGCACCGTGATGACGGATTGCATTGACGTGACCGGGTCCACCACCGATGGCGGCACCCAGGTCTATCGCTGTTACTTCCCCGCTGGCTCTGACGCCATTGAAGCGTCGGCCACTGCCGATGTCTACGCGGCAGAATGTTACCTCGCCACCACCACGGGTGGAGCCCTGACAGGGAGCGTCTAGTTTTATGATCCACGTCCAATCCAAGCACGGGCCAGGCACCATTATTGTCCCCGCCGCCGCACAGCCACGCTACTGGGAGTTTTCGAGTTCCATGGAACGCCTGCTGGTTCCAGAAGGGACCCGATACTTCATTGAGCGCGGCTGCTCCGTGGTGGACAACTTCAACAGCGCCATGAAGAAGGCGACGGGCGACTGGGTCTGGTTCTTGGGCGATGACCATGAATTTCATGAGCACACGCTGATGCGGTTCCTGGATCATCAGGTGGACGTGGTCGTGCCGATCTCACCCACCAAGGTTGCTCCGTGGGTGCCGTGCGTCATTCACGGCCCTGCGGACGACCGGGTGTGGCACGAAAATATGGATCTCTACACCTGGGACGAACTCTCCGGTGACGGGTTGATGGCCTTGCCGAAGGGCGACTTCATCGGCCAGGCCGGGATGCTGGTCCGTATGCCGATTCTGAAACAGATCGGGACGCCGACCTTTAAGTGCGGGCAGCTTGATCCAGGTCGGCTTCAGGAAGACCTGTACCTGTGCCATGAACTGCAACAGATGGGCGTGACGGTCTGGATTGATCGGGACGTGATCTTCGACCACTGGTTCATCATGGGCGTGACGGCCAGAAAGCACAACGGCCAGTACGTCCCTGCGCTCAAGACCGGGGGCAAGGTCGTGGTCCTGCCGGATGCGAAAGGCGTGCGAGACCTCAACCTTGGTGACGGCATGTCACGGGTCAAGTGGCTGCCCAAGAGCCCTGAACAATTGGAAGAGGCCGTGCTGTGATCGTGAACGGCCCCTGCATGATTCATCCTGACGCGACCATCGCGAGCGACTGCACGCTCTGGCAATTTTCCACGGTCTGTGACGGGACCGTGATCGGGTCCAACGTCGTGATCGGCTCCGGGGCCTGGATCGGGAAACGGGTCGTGATCGGCACCGGCACCCGCATCCAGCACGGGGCATTCATCCCGAACGATGCCGTGATTGGCTCGCATGTCTTTGTGGGGCCGAACTGCACCCTCACTGACGATAAATACCCCAAGGCGGGCAACCATGCCTACCGCCCTGAACCGCCCATCCTCCGTGACGGCTGCTCCATTGGAGCGGGAGCCGTCATCTTGCCAGGAGTCGTGGTTGGCGAAGGGGCCATGATTGGAGCCGGTGCCGTGGTCGTCAGAGATGTCGCCCCGCATGAAACCGTTGTAGGGGTCCCGGCGCTGAGAATCCAAGTATGAGACAAGAAGCGAAACAGTTTACTTGTTCAAAATGCAAAATCGTCAAAGCAAGGACGGAGTATCACGTTTACAAAGGGAAGAGAAACACCAGATGCAAGCGGTGCAGGCTTGACCTGTGGAACCAGTACAACCGTTCGACAGGGTGGACTACTCAAACTAGATGGAAAAACAACCTCAGAAAGGAAGTTCTTAGTCACTATTCTGGCGGGACGCCGTCATGCAAGTGCTGCAATGAGACGCATTATGAATTTCTCACTCTCGACCATATAAATGAAGACGGAGCAGAGCAGAAAAGGAAATTGTTCGGGAACAGGACATCTTCCTATCAGATGTACAACTGGGTAAAGAAGAACGGATACCCAGGCGGGTACCAAGTGCTTTGCTACAACTGCAATTGCGCTAAACATCATTTTGGTGTGTGCCCCCATACCAAGATGCGGGACATCTCGCCCATAACTGAGAAGGAGTTGATAACCGCATGAAACCGTTAGACCGCGTATTGCTCAAGGCCGAACAGATCCAGGACCTGCATGAAGAGAAGGACCAGATTGATGCGGCCCTCGCGCCGACCAACCCGTTCCGTAGCAAGATCAGCAAGCCCCAGCTCATGCACCAGCGCCGGAAGGCGATTGACCGGCAGCTCGAAGATTATGCCCCTGAAAAGCTCGACGGCATGGAGAAGGACAAGCTCGCCAACCTGGAAAAGGAACTGCGAGCGGCCTGGACCACGAACATGCCGACCGAAGAAGAGATGCGGAAGAATCCTCCCGGCATGGTGGACCGGCACCGGAAGTGGGAAAAGCTGAACAAGAAAATCATCGGGCAATGGAAGAACGTGCGCCGACAACTGGAGCCGGATTCGGACGACAAGGACTTGGCCAATATCGAGCGGTACCGCCCCTCTGGCGTGATGGACCGACTGGTGGCAGGCGCACAGATCAGTGGCGCGATGAACTATCGTAATATCCCGCAAGAGAATTGGGACACGGCCTTTGAAGGCAAGAAGCCGGAGAATACGGCCCTGGAGCAGGCTAAGCGCGTGCGACGGGAGATGAGCGAAGAAGCGAAGGATCGGGCTCGGGCCAACCTGGCGCGGGCACGGGAACTAAAAAAACAACAGGCCGAACAGGCGCAGGCGACTGAGACTGAACCGGCGTTAAGCGAGGCGTAAATGGCGTTCCCCTATATTTTTGAATCAAATTTTGAACAGGGCACCAATGCCGAGTGGGATTCCGAAACGGATACCGGCTCGCTCCTGGACTTCCCGCATTACAGCGAACTGTCCAAAATCACGAACGCCCCCGTCCCCTATCGCGGAGCTTATTGCATGCGGGTCCGGTGCGGCGACACGAACGATCATGTGCTGATCGAAGGCGACCTGGACATTGCGGACGGGGCAACAGCCCATACCCGTTTCTATCTCTGGGCCGCGTCGGACTTTACCGCGACGGCAGACGACACGTTCAATATCTACGAACTGCAACAGGCTGGAGGCACGACCGAGATCAGCCTTGGGATGCGCGTCACCGCGTCCAGCAACCTGCTCGAAATCGGGATCGGCGACGGCACCGCGCCGTCAACATTCGTGTCGTTCCCGCGTGGGAAGTGGGTCTGCGTGGAATTACTGGCGACGGTTTCAACGGGAGGCGCAGGGGTCATTACGCTGTTCCTGGATGAAACGCAGGTCTTGACCTTAACCTCACAGACCCAGGCCGCTGCCGTAGGCCGTGGCGTGCTCGGCACGCAGGACACGTTGGCGACCACGACGGGCGCACTCTACTTCGATCAGTTCGTGTTCGATGATGCCCGTATCTACGGGCTCCCGATCCAGTACCCGCAAGAGGTCTACATGACCAAGACGGGCCATGTCTTTGTCGGATCTGGGACGATTGAGAATATCTCGCTCCTGTCAGGTGGCGCAGCCGATAACGTCCTGCAAGTGTTCGATACCGATGTGAACAACACCAACCATGTCGGACGCATGAAGCTGGAACTCAAGAACACCGCTGCCTCTGAACTGGTGGATCCCGCAGGCGTGCCTGCCGACTTCCAGCGCGGAGCCTATGTAGTCCTGAGCGGGACCAACCCACGGGCCTTGGTCAAGATCGGTCGAGCCCAAGGGTACTGGAGCAAAGGCCGGATCAAACAGCATGGGGCTGATCGGAAACCTTCCCCTGGCAACTGGTAACGAAGAGAAAAGGGCCTTCGCGTGGCTTTCGATACATCAGATTACCGCCAGAACACGTACGGATCGACGCCGGACTATTACTGTGACTGCACCCGTTCTTTGGCATCGAGTGGGGCTGGCACGCTCGGGGATCCCTACAACCTGAATCAAGCGATGGGCGTTCCTGGAGGGTCTCTGGTCTGGTTTCTCCCGGTCGGAAGCGGCACGCCGGTGCAACTCACAGGCCCGAGTACGAGCGGGTATAGTGAAATCCCTGCGTTCCAGCCTACGAACAGCGGGACGAGCGGTAACAAGACCGTGTTTGTGACGAAATATGCGGCCGTGACACTGGACCGGGCGACGATTGCCAGTAATCAGAACCGGACGGAATTGCGCCATAACGGGACGGCCACTGTAGCCGCAGGCCCAACGGAGACCGGCACGGGTGGGGCCATCTACGGCGCACATACGAAGAACCATATTGTGTACGACGGGTTCTTTACCGATATGGCGCAGTGCCAGATTCGCAGTGACGCTGGGCACCTGGCCGCGCAGGCTTGCACCGGCATTGAGTTCCGCAACTTTGTCGTGAAGGGTACGACAACGAACTGCCAAAGTAACGCGATCATCTATCGGCCTGAAAACGCCGTCGGTACGGTCCTGTCGAACTTTCGCGCCTACGACTTTAGCAACGACCCCACCGGATCAGACGTGCCACAGGCCGGTCTGTTTAGCGACCAGTACGGAGACCAGAACTTCCTCATCGAACATTTCGACATCGACAATATCGACATGGGGATCTTCCTGAAAGGCACGTCCAGCGGGCCGGTCTTCAATTATGGAACGATCCAATACGGCATTGTTCGGAATAGTTCGTCATTCGTGCGGTTCAATGACTTAGACGCGACGAACCTCACGACCGTCCAATACTGTCTCTTCTATAATTCAATCGGCGCACGGCCTAAGGCGCTCTCCCCTGACGGGATCGTGTTTGATGTGATTTCCTCGGCCCCACGCAACCTGACCATTGACCATTGCACCGTCGCTAAGATTGATTCGACGGATATTAATCTCAACGCGGCCCTCTATTACGACCCTGGCGCGTTCTCGTTCGGCAGCGGCGTGACGATTACGAATAATCTGTTCGACATGGATGCTGGGTCGAACGGGCACATGGTGGCCTTCAGTACCAGCTTGCCGTCGTCCATGAATTACAACGGCTATTACAAGAATGGCAGCACCGAGAGTTATGTCTACAGCGGGTCCCAGCATAACACGTTTGGAGACTGGGACGCGGCAGTTGGCTCACTGGAAAATAACAGCACCGAGTTATCGAGCGGCCCGTTTACGGACCGCGCCAATGACGATTACACGCTCGCGGTCGGACATGCCGCCAGGACAGCTTCGTCAACCGGCGGGCAACTTGGCTGCTATGCCACGAGCGAAACGATTGGGGTCATGACAGCGGCGGCGGCATCTGGCACGCTCGCCTTATTCTTGAGGTAGCATGGCAGCATTTGTCTCGGGACATGCCGATACGGTCGGCGACAAGTTTGCCGGTACAAGTACATACACCTATTCATTCGGTGGCAATTCCATTGCCAGCGGTGAATTTGTAGTGCTGTCGATGGGGTCCACAACGCGGAATATCAACAGCATTGCCGGGACAAATCTGACGCTGGCACAGCTCGGCACGCATTCCATTAATGGCGCGGGGATGCGCGAATCGACCTGGTATGGGTTTGCCACAGGGACCTGCACTTCTGTCACTGTCACCGCGTCTGGGAATACCAATGATGATGCCGCCGCGAGTTATGTCTCGTTTAGCGGGATGGCGTCCGATCAATCGGCGGCGACTTCAGGTGCATCTATCGGAGACAACGTCACGACTCACGACGTGTCAACAGTTACACCAGGGACCGCCAATAATGTCATGGTGTGCGGCTCGTTCCGAACGAACGCCACATGGACGGATGACTCGACGTTCACGGCCGTCTCGTCTGCGGATGCGAATAAAATGATTGCTTACGTGATCCAGACTGCCGCGACAGGGCAGAACTTCACGATGTCCAGCGATATTAACCGCTACAGCACCCAGCGGCTCGCCGCCTTTACGTCCAACGCGGCTGGCCGCACGACGCGCAACACACGCTCGGCTCCCCTCGGCGTGAATCTCGGGATGAATTGGAGGAGCTAGCGTGCAACTACAGCATTGGATGAAAAAGGAACATTCCGGCCTCGCCGCCACGACGCTGGAGCTGGTCAAGTACGAAGAACGGATCGGGCATCAGGTCGAGGTCCGGCAACCGGGAGAGGACAATGTCCTGTACGGTGGCGTGACCAACCCCGACATTCATCTGGTCCATAGCCAGCTCGGGATGAAGGCGTACCACGACGGCAAGCCGAAAGTGATGTGGATGCACGGCGAACCGATCTCCAGCGTCGGCAACGGCATCAGTATGAAAGCGATCTGCGACCTGGCGCCGTCCATGGACGCCTTTATCGCCATGCGCAAAGACGAAATGCCGATCTGGAGTTCGATCAAGCGCACGTTCCTGGTCCCCAAAGGGATTGACCTGGAGAAGTTCAAGCCATTGGGCGCGAACGTGAACAAACTGGAAGGCTCCCCCGCTGTCCTCTATTACGAGAACTGGCGCGGGCAACGGAATCCGCTCTATGTCTGTCGGGCCATGGAAGAGGTCTTTAAGAAGTACCCGGACGCACGACTGCATCTGGTGAACTGCAAAGACCAGAAGATGAAAGAGACGTTCCAGGCCATGATTAAGCAATGTAAATGGTGGCCGTTTATTCGCACCCTCATGGGGCCGGTGACGGACGTGAACGCGGTCCTGAACAAAGCCGATATTGTCGTCAGCGGCCTGTTCCCGCTCTATGCCCGTGGCATCGAAGCCTTTGGGGCTGGCAAAGCCTTTATCGGGGCAGGCTACAAGGAGCATGACTACCCGTTCACCTGTGACTATGAACCGCTCAGTATGGCCAACGCCATTATCAAGTGTTATGAAAATTACGATACTGTAAATTATAGACAATGGGCAGAAAAGCACCACAACGTTGAAGAAACCGTGCGTCAATCACTGGCAATATATAACAGATACCTTTAACTAACGGATATCCAATTAACATTTCTTACTATAGCACTAATGGTTGGCTGAGAAACGCCGAAGAGGTTAGCGACAGCCAGTTGTGTCTTGCCAGCCTTGCACAGTCGTCGTATCTCTACAACCTCATTAACGTCCAATTTTGCAGCCCCAGCTCTAACCCCAGTCGCATATCTCCCGTTTTTCGCCATATCCTGTTTATTTGCCATTGGAGAATCCCATCTCAAATTTTCTATAGCATTATTCATAGCGTTGTCATCAGCGTGGCATGCCTGGCTCCCTGGTGGGCATGGGCCAACAAATGCCTCCAGAACAATTCTGTGGATGTAAGCTTTAATAGACCTCCCGTTTTTGCGAAGGTAAACATGCAGATGAGAGCTTCTGGAACTGTTTTTGGCAGGTCTCAACTTCCTCCATGCGGAAGATATTTGCCCCCATCTCCCCTGCACCTTGCAGGACCAGATATGCCCATCATTAGAAACGGCATACCCTGGCCAGTTATTAAGTTCTACTATCTTCACACCATTGATAATGGGAAGTTCTAGTTTCATGGGAGAACTATATAGCAATGAGGGCTGAGTTTGCAACTATCGAGGCTCTTACCACCGAAATCCACGAGATGGGGACGCACTCGGCCGAGTACTGGGACAAGCAAGTCCATGCAGTGGCCCCGTCCGTGACCGTGGACCGGATCGACTTCTTAGTCAAGCTCTGCACCGGCAAGACGGTTCTGCATGTGGGCTGCACCGGGCTGCTGGACAAGGCGCTGATGAAGGTTGCGACCAAATGCTACGGCATCGACAAAGGCCCGAGCGAGCGGCTGGACTATTACGACATGGACCTGGACCGGCTGGACGGGACGTTCCCTACGGTTGATGGGATCGACCTCATCGTGTGCGGAGAAGTGCTGGAGCACCTGAGTAACCCTGGACATTTCCTTGACGCATTACGGAACGCGTACCAGACCGTGCCCGTTGCCATTACCGTGCCGAACGCCTTTTGCGAGGCTGGCCAATCCTGGGTCCTGACGCGGCACCGTGAAAACGTCCACCGCGATCATGTGGCCTATTACAGCGTCACGACTCTAACCACGCTCCTGAAGCGGGCCAAGTATTCCGTCACGAAGCATTACTGGTACGGCGGGAAGCCGTACGTCTCTGAGGGCCTGATCGTCCTCGCCACCCCCACGAAGGACTAGGAATGGCAGAACAATTCTACAAGGGCCGTACTAATAATCACCTCACCTGGGTCATGGTCGATGCGACCGACTTTGCCACGCCGGAAAGCGCGTTATCGGCGGCGACGAAGATCAAGATTTATGGGAAGCTCAGGAGCGGTACAGGCGTGAACTTCGTCTCATCCGGCACCGGCTCCTTGACAAATGACATCCAGCACGTCGGGGCATCAGCGTTGGGGATCTACACCATCGCCCTCGCCAAGGCCGATCTGAGCGATGCGTCAGCCGCCTGGTACGATCAATATATTATCTCACTGTCCGCCACCGGCGCGGCCTATCAAACGCTCATTGCCGATGGGGGGATCGACAATAGCTATCTGTCCAACGTCAACAGCTACCTCTCGAACGTCATCTCCAATATGTCTGGGATACTCTCGGACTGTTACAGTGCCGTAGTCGTGTGCCAGTCCGGGGCCAGTGACGCGGCCAGCGCCGCGCAGCAAGCGAACTCCCGTGTCCTGGTCATTCAGTCACTGGTCTCGGATGTCGATTCGGCTCTGACCAGCCGGTTCAGCGACATCCAATCCCTTATCACGACGACTGGCGTCCAGTTGAATGCCTCGACGTTGAGCGATTTGCGATCCGCGATCAGCGCCGGTGCTGGCGCGACCGTCACGGCCTCAGACATCTCCGACATCGCCTCGGCAGTGTGGGCCAACACGATTGGCGCACGGGTCGATAGCCGCGTCCGTCTAATTCAGAGCGATACCAGCGATCTGACCTCTCGCGTCACCGCCGCCACCGCGACGAAATCGCAAGTGGCCAGTGCGACCTATGCCCTGTTTGCCTCATTCATCAGTGACGTGACAAGCGCCTTCGCCGCAAATAGCGACGCGATCTCAGACTTGAAGAGTGTCGTGACCGTGACCGGCGTACAGCTCAATGCTAGCTCGCTGTCTGACATTCGCAGCGCCATTTCCGCAGGCGCGGCCGCGACCATCACCGCCTCCGACATCAGTGACATTGCCAGCGCCGTCTGGGCATACACTCTGGCGAATAAGATTGTGACCTTGAATAGTAGCGACATCAGCGATATTCGCAGCGCCATCACGGCAGGCGCAGCAGGCACCTTAACCACAAGCGACATCAGCGATATTGCCTCGCGGGTTCAGGCGGTTCTCGCCTCCGATCTCAGTGACATTCTCAGCGCCGCGCAGCAAGCGAACTCTCGCGTGCTCGTGACGCAATCCCTGGCCTCCGACGCACATTCCGTCGCCGTGGCGACGCGGTCACTGGCGTCTGACGCGCACTCGATGGCGACAGCGAACAGCGCGGCCCTGTCGGACATTTACAGCCTCTTGAGCGATCTCCAGAGCAAGGTGGGCGTGACCAGCGGCATTATCAGCGACATTGCCAGCGCCGTGCTGAATGCGGGCGTCAAGAAGAATACCGCTCTCAGTAACTTCACCTTCTTGATGGTCAGCAGTTCGGACCATATCACGCCGACGACAGGCCTGACCGTGACGGCATCTCGGAGTATCGAAGGCGGGGCCTTTGCCGCCTGCACAAATAGCGGGACGATTGCCGAAGTCGGGAACGGGGTCTATCGCATCAATTTCTCAACCACAGACCTGAACGGGGACGTGATTACGGTACGGTTTACGGCCACCGGAGCCGATGACCGCTACCTCACGATTAAGACCCAGCCATGATTATTGTCTGGTCCTACTGGAATAAGGAGCAAGGCCAATGGGGCACGAACGTGACCTGGGCGGTTTCCTCGAACGCCTCGGCTGGAGACGGGGGAGTGCCAGCGACGGTCGAGGTGCAGCGCAAGATTGCCCCGATAATGAACCGCTTCAAGCGACGGCCACCGAAAGGAACAACACGGACATGGGGACGTTAGCCGATACCCGAGACGCCTTGAAAGACCCCGCCATTGCCAGGCGTGCCGCCTGGTGGGCGCAGAAGTATAACGAGGACCGGACGCAGACCAAGGACCAGCGCCAGCGCAAGATCCAGGACCATCTGATGCGTGAATTCCCCCTAGACCGGAAAGTCGCCCGTGGCTTGGTCACGTATGCGACCAGAGAGTGGGTATGAGCAGCTACGCAGAATTTCTCTTCATGGCGCGAGCAGCTACCCCTTTCATCGCAAAGGCAATCCGCTGTTCTGGCGTGAGATTAGCAAAAGCTTCTCTCTTTAGTTTGCTCATTCTTGCTCTATCTTCTTCGGTCCATATTCTTGGTGTTGCCATAACCCGCGCTTTAGCCAGAGAGATACGGGCTTTAGCCCGCCATTGCTCGGTAGCTGTCATGGCTTTACATCTGGCTGTCAATTTCTCCAGATGCTCCTTGCTGAAGGATCTTTTCTTGCCTCTCGTTGCATCGCCAATCTTTTTGCGCGTCTCATCTGACGGGTTCCTCAACCCATCTCCTCCTTTAGTGCCGTTCGTTAAAGAGGCCCCGACAAATTTCATATATTGTATCCAGAACATTTCTGCTTCCTCCCACTGGTCATCGCGCACTTCCTCAATAACAAATACCTCTGGCTTTAACCCAGAGGCAAGCAACCCTCTTATCCAATTGTTCTTGTACGTGACAGGTCTCAACTGGCTGTCACATAGATGTGCATACTTTCGCTTGGTAGGGTTCTTGGACTTGCCGACGTATCGGATATGGCCAGTGCGTGGGTCTATTAGACCGTATATAAATACGTTAGATGCCACGTCATATTATGGGGGTGCAACAGCTTGAATGTCAACAACTTCTCAAGTAACTGATTTCCTAGACATTTATACCGACTTACAGAATCGTGTTCGAGTGGCAACTGGGGTGACAGCTACGTCTAACCAGGCTAAACGGTACTGCAATATCGCTTTGCAAGACATCCATATCGGCACCGATTACGTGTTCCCCTGGACCGAACGCCGGGCCTTTCTCACGACCAAGGCCCCGTACACGACCGGCACGGTCTCCATTGCGGCCGGGAGCTTGTCTTTGACCGGATCCGGCACGGCCTGGAATACGGCTAATACCTATAACCAGAATAACCTGCGCGTGGGTTCAAAACTCACCATCGCTGGAGCCACCGACATCTACCGCGTGTCAGCCGTCTCTGGCGATACCGCCGCGACGCTTGAGACCCGGTACGTCGCCTCCAGCGATGCTTCGTCCGCTGAGTATCGGGCGTTTGAAGATGAATACGCCCTGGCGAGCGACTTTCTCCGGCCGATTGACTTTGCCTTGTTCAGCACGGATTGGAATATTCCCCTGCTGGACCGCAAGGAATTTCGCCGGTTGCATACGCGGGGCAATATCAGTGGCAGACCCACGTCGGCTTCGATCCTGGACCTGTCCTTTAGCGGGTCCACCACGCCCGTGCGTAAGGTCGTGTTCTACCCCTATCCGGACCAGACCTACATTATCCCCTACTCGTATGTGACCAGTAACCTGGTCGTCACCAGCGCCGGGGTCGAACAATCGGCCATGTCCAGCGACACGGATGAGCCCATGATGCCGCTCCGGTACCGGCACATTATCGTACTCCATGCCCTCGCTAACTGGTATCGGGACAAGCGCGATGACGCCCGCAGCCAGGAGGCGAAGGCTGAGTTTGGCGAGCTGATGAGCCGGATGATTGCCGACCACGATATGGGCACGCACAATCGGGTCCGTATCCAGCCGAATGAAGGACTGTACCGTGCTCATGCCGTGCGGCCGTACCGGCGACAGGGCGGGACCCGGTACTCGATCAATAACCGTTTTGATAGCTTCCGATAACCATGCCACAACAACGCTCACAATTCGTGACTCACCAATTTTCTGGCGGCTGGGCTACGGACTTTGGCCCGACCTATTACGGCGCACCGGACGGCACGGCCATGAAGCTGCCCTGGCTCAATACTGCCACGAACGTAGTCTATGAGTTCGACGGCGGCCCTCGCAAAGCGCCGGGCACGAATAAACTCAATGCCAGCGTCATCGAGTCCTCCCAGACCGTCACGGGCATCTATGATTACTGGCGGCTCGGGACCGGCGCGACCCCGTCCCAGCGCCGGGTCGTGCATGTCAACGATAAAATCTACCACGACGGCGGCACCGGCTCCTTTTCAAGCTTGACAAGTGGGCTTGAAGTCGGTACAATCCCGCACTATAGCACGTTTAATGACCTGCTCATTATCGGGTCAAGCAGTACCACGGACGTGCCGAAATCGTGGGATCAGTCCACGTTCCAAAATCTCGCAGGCTCCCCACCCCGCTTCAGTTTCAGTATCAAGCACCAGGGCAAGCAATGGGCCGCTGGCAACTGGGCGGTTCCGTACCGGCTCTATTACAGCGTCACGGGCAACCCTGAAGACTGGACCAGTACCGGCTCCGGGTCGATTGATATTGACCCAGGCGACGGAGACCGGATCGTGGGCTTATTCTCCTGGCGGAACGAACTCTGGGTCTTTAAGGGGCCGAATAAGCTCAGTATCCACCGCATTACTGGGGCCACCCCCAGCACATTTGCTAGAGCCACCTTCACAGAAGGGATTAGTGCGGCGAACCAGTCGTGCATCTTCCCGATGGGCGATGATGTCGGGTTCGTCTCCCCGCGTGGCACGATCCATTCGCTGAAGACCACCTCCAACTATGGTGATTATGTCCAGTCGTATATCAATTACCCGATCTTAAGTTGGTGCCGCGATTATATGAACCAAGGCCGGGCTCAGTATTGGCAGGCGGCAACTGATCATTTGCGTGGGTATACGCTGGTTACGTTCCCATTGTCCGGGGTCACGAACAATACCCGCTGTCTCATGATGGATTGGCGCTTCCTCGCGCAAGGGGAACCGTACCCGCGCTGGGCCTTGTGGGACTTTGCCTCACTGGCCTCATTGGGGTATGGGCTCGATACCAGCAACCGCCCGAGAATCTTCGCGGGAGGCTATAACGGCTACGTCTACCGGCTCGATCAATCAACGCGCTCGCACAATAGCACCAGCATTAATTACAACGTGAAAACTCCGTTTCTGACCTACGGCAGCGAATACGAGACGAAAACCGTCAACGTCGCTAGTGTCGGTATGGCCCCTCGCTCCAGCACGAATACCTCTACGTTTGGCTGGACCAGAGATAGCGCGGCCGAACAAACCACGACGTTTACACAACGCGCCGGGGGCACGTTCGGCACGGCCGTGTTCGGGACCGATGTTTTTGGCGGGTCATCCTTTACGCAGCGGTTCATGGAATTGGAAACTGGCGGTGACTTCCGCAGTATCCAGTACCGGATCAGCGACAACAACAACGACGGTGACTTGGAAGTCCATAATCTTGGCGCGGTTCTGACCGGAACCGGCTACAGCACGGAGAACTAAATGGCCCTGTCGAGAGTTAAGATCTTTGTTGATGGCGAAGTCATCTACGCCGCCGATGTCAATGCTGAGTTCCAAAACATTATCGACAACGCGGCCTCGCTGATCTCGCCGCTCCCCGGTTCCTTGGACTGGGACGGGTACGCGCATACGCTCGATGCCGCTGGCGTGACCACAGCCCAATCCACCGCCGCGATTGCCTGGA
>CAZYQZ010000001.1:27867-37979 GCA_964649915.1 uncultured Gammaproteobacteria bacterium
ACCCCTGGCAGTAAAAGCGGCACGCCGAGCACCACGGGCAGCGTCAGCAACTGGGCTGCGAATACGTGTACGGACAGCGCCACAGCCGGATCCGGGACGGCGACGGCCTGGACCGCGCACAGCTTTCAGCGCCCGACCCTCGCCGCGTCAAATGCGTCCGTGACGACCACCGATGCCGCTACGGTCTATATTGCCAACGCTCCCGCCGCAGGATCGAACGAAACGCTCACGAACCCGTGGGCATTGTGGGTCGATGCGGGGAACGTGCGGATCGACGACAATCTGGTCTGGCTGAGCGGGACCGCCTTTAAGGGCACCCTGGATCATGCGAATAGCGCCAACCGCACCTATACGTTCCCGGATGCGGATATTACCGTCCCTGGAACGGCCTCGCAAGCCGATGTGGCCGCGATGACCAGCACGACGCTGGCGATCACCCCTAACCACAACAAGTGGATTCTGGCGACTCAAGTTGCCACCACGTCAGGGACGGAAGTGAATTTTACCGGCCTCCCCAGCGGGATTCGGCAAATCACGATGATGTTTAACGGGGTGAGCCTGAACAATACCGCCGCCTTGCGGATTCAACTGGGGGACTCAGGCGGCATCGAATCCTCCGGCTATACCGGAGCGGCCGTCAATGTCGCGCCAACCGAAACGGTCGTGGCGGGCACGTCCGGCATTGATACCGGCTCCTATAACGCAGCCACGACATTTACGGGACAACTCCATTTCTCATTGATGGATGCCGCCACCTTTACCTGGTCAATTCAAGGATCGCTCAATACCGGGGGCGATGCCATTATTTTCGGGTACGCGAAAGCGACATCGGCCGAACTGGACCGGGTACGGATCACGACCGTTGCCGGAACGGCGACGTTCGATGCGGGCACTATTAATATCAGTTATACACGCTAATGCTGACGATCCGCGCTGCCACGCCACACGACGGCCCACTGCTCCGGCAGGTCATGACGGACTGGGGCCAGGTGACGTATGAGTGGCTGGACTGGTCCCAGGCGTATCCGTATTGGTTGATCGGGGAATGGGACGGGGTTGTTGCTGGAGTCGTGATGGTCAATCCTGGCGTGCCGTTTGGCCGCGTCGATCTCTTAACGGTCAACCCTGCCCTCCCGCATGCCCAGCGGGCCATCGTGTGCCATGATCTGGCCTATGCTGGAGCGGCGGCCTGTCAACAGCACGGGTCGCAGGCGATTTTGAGTTTTGTTGATACGCAGGAGACCTCGTGGCGGGCCATTGCGGAGCGCCGTGGCTGGGTCGTCACAGGAACCGGATCTTATTTATTGAAGAGGTGCACATGAGTCGAATGGGAACGGGGTCGCAATCGAATAATACGGCGTCATGGGCAGAAGTCCCTGCCATGAATAGCGATGAGTTGGCCATGATGAAGCGATTGCAGGATTTGGGCATGAGTCAGGCCGATGCGGTCCAGACGGTTATCACCCAAACGCAGAACCCAACCCGCGTCACGTCGCTGCAATTGTCTCCACAAGATCAAGCCTTGGTCGATCAAGCCTACATGGGGGCAGAAACGAACTTGCGGCGGTTCGGTAACATTATGGGGCAAGACTTGGCAGGGACGCGGGGGCTGAACACGAGCGACACGCCGGTCAGTGAAGCGGTCTTGCGGGAGACGCTCCCCGCGTTTGCCAGCCTTCAGTCTGACAAGGCCCAGCAAAGTCTTGGCCTGGGGTTGAACCTGGCGAACCTCAATGAAGGAGCGCGTCAGTTCAATCTGCAAGCCCTGCTCGGCTCGGCATCAACTACCCCCTCGGCGCTTGGCTTAGGATTAGGCACGTTGCAGCAGGACCGCTTGGCCAGAGCCATGAACCGTGGAGCGGGCACAGTTTACAATAATGATTCCATTTTGAGTCAAATGAACCAGGGTGCGCAGTTCCGTCTCGCGATGCACCAAGGGACAAACCAGGCTGCGCAGGCTGGCATGAACGGGATGAAGATGGCGTCAATGATGGGTTAAGGGTATTGCGTGCAGGTCTGCCCTTGGCAGGACAGGGTCGTGATCCCACCACGGGAATTTTGGATAGTGAGATTCACAGGGTCTTCAACGAGAGGGCGGCGCGTAACGGTTTGCTGACGAACGACAGCGCGGGCACCGAGCCAGACCAGGCATTCATGCAGTTCTTGATCGGTATGATGTGAAAAATCTGTTGTCACGCACCGCTCCCGCAACGGGTCGTCATGATACGTGACAGGCGGCTGAACGGTCCGATGAGCGCAGCCTGTAAGGAGTGCAATAAGAAGAAAGATGAGCTTCATGGTGATGATCGTATCCCTGATTGGAGAGGATGTCAATGGCTGAGTTGTCACAGGAACAGATCCGTGAGCTAGACACGCTCTTGGCCCCTCGGCCGCAGTATGATAACGCAGGGCTTGTCGGGATGGAGACTGGGTTGAACCTGAATGTCCCAGGGGCTCCGTCGCCCGCACCCTATGAACCCATCCAGCCGCACCAGCAATACGCATATGAGCCGCAACGCCCAGACCTATCAGGTTGGGACGCCTCGCCGTCAGAGGGTGGATTAGGGTTAGCTGCCCGCCAGCCAGCAGCCGATCAGCCGGTGAGAAACCGGCCTGAAGACATCCTGGCCCGTGAAATGTTCGGCCCTAACGTGCAATTGAATTGGGCTGACCGTTTACGCTTACGAGCCAGCATGGCCGAAGGCGGGATCACGCAACTGATGGGCCGTCGTGAGGCCATTGCCCAGCAGCAGGCGCAGTTGGAGGAACAGCGGAGACAGCATAATTTCCAGCAGGTCGCCACGATTGACAAAGAATTTGCGAACGAGCCGGAAAAGTGGCAGGCCCAGATGCAGCAACAGGTGGCGGCAGGCAATCCATTTGCCCAGACCATGCTCCAGGCCGGATCAAAGCAGATGGCAGGCGACTTTGAGGCGGTGGCCACCACGTTTGAAAAGTTGTACCCCGACCTCGCCAAGCAATACAGAGAAAAGCCTTCCAGCGTCTCGCCTGCCACCATGCGTATTGCGCTCAAGTCAGCGCATGATTACAGCATTGAAACGCGAAAGGCGACACTGGAAGACGCCGCGAAGCAGGATCGGTTGCAAGGCATCCTCACGCGGTTCAAAGAAAACCCTGATAGTTTGAGCGACACCGACCTGGACCTGGTCGATAAGTATTACAAGGCGCAGGACGAGCGCAAGCTCAAGCAGGAAGAGTTGAAGCGCCGTGTCCAGAATCTTGGCTTTGAGGGCCAACATAAACAGCAAGAGATTGCCCGTGGCAAGGCCCCAATAGTCAGCCCTGGCTATGTCACGCCTGGCGGCGAAACCGAGCATATCATCACTGACCCGTCCACGGGTAAGCAGCGGATCACGTCCGGGGTCCCGATGAACCGGACGCAGACCCAGGATCTGGACCCGAAGTTTACCCCTGAACAGGCCGCTCGCGTGTCGGCCATGAATATGACACTGAATAACGTCGCTGATCTGCGCGACAAATTAGTCCCTGACGGCAAGACCGTGGACCGGCGCGTGCTGTTTACGTCCATGTTTGGCGGGCTCCCCTTCACGGAAGGCCGAGATGTGGAACGGTTCATTGAAGACGCGATTGAAACGAAACTGCGCCTTCAGACTGGCGCGGCGGCGAATAAAGACGAAGTCAAGAAAGAAGCGGCCAAGTTCAAGCCGAACCAACTGGACAGCGATGAAACCATTGTCGGCAAGTTCGACAAACTTGAACGCTACATGCAGGACACGTTTAACGTACTCGATCCCAGCGGCGTCGTACGGGCCAGGCTTGGGTCGGCTGGTGGCAATATCGGGGCTCCTCCGGTGCCGTTCGACCAAGCCTATGAAGACATCAAGAAGAAGCGGCCGAATTGGTCGCAAAAGGAGATCTTCCGCGAACTGCAACGGCGAGGGGTCAAACCAGAATGAGCGCCAAAGACGACTACGCCAAATTTTTAAGCGAACAGGGCGGAGAGGATTCTCCGAAGGCTCAATACCAAGACTATCTTCGCACGCAAGAAGAAGATCAAGTCCAGGAGTTGCGGAACCAATCCGCGAAGGGCGTGAAGCCCCCCACTTTACCGCCGAAGGCTCCGAACCCCAGGCGTGAAGCTCTGGAAGGTTCAAAACAGGCGCGTCAGGTGGGCTTGCCCCCTGGCACGCTGGAATCAGGCGCGGAGGCTCTTGGCGCAACGGGCGGGGCCACGGCCGGGGCATTGTACGGGACCCAGCTTGGGGCTCCATTTGGCCCGATGGGTGCAGCGGCTGGCGGATTCCTTGGTGGCGTGGCTGGCGCTGGCCTTGGGCTGGCCGGAACACGTGCGGCCGTGGAAGGCGGCAAAGCCTTGGCTGGAGCACGCCCCCCGATTACGGCCGACGAAGCGATTGCCAGTGGACAACGGGCGCTGATGGAGGGTGTGGCTGGAGAAGGCGTATTTCGGGCCATCACCGGCATCCCGCAAGGCTATCGGGCGCTCAAGTCCAGTCTGCTGGCGGGTGCTATTAAGCCAGAGGAACGGGCCTTGTACCAGCAAGCACAAGGCATGGGGATTCACCTGTCGCCGGACACGCTCACGGACAGCAAGGCCCCTAAGATGGTCGGCCAGACCCTGCGCCGGACCCTGGCCGGTGGCGGGAAGTTTGAGGCGCGGAGCATTGAGAATGAACTGAACCTGCGAAAGGCCGTCGATACCTGGGCCGAACAATCGCTGGGTAAGTATGCGGGAGAGATGGAACAAGGCCAGCTCCTGCAAAAGGCGCTGAAGAATGAAGTGATCCCTGAACATAAAGCGATGGTTTCACAGCTCTATAAGGACATCAACGACCGTACGGGCGGGGCCAAGATCGTGGACACGACCGTGCCGTATCAGGAGTTGACCGAGATTCGCGACTCGCTCAAGAAGTATGGCGATACCTATAAGGGCGCGATTGCCACGCTCGATGACGCGCTGGAGAGACTGAGCAAGAAAGGTCCCGTCACGGGCCTCAATGTCAAGAAAGAGATGGAACCGATCACGGCGAAGATCCCTGGCCGATCAACCGCAAAGGTCGAGCGAACAGTTACACAGCCGTCCCTATCCAGCGTCGAGCAAGGCCAGAAGTCGTTCGACAAAGGATTCATCACACCAGAACAGTCGCAGATCACCGGGATCAAAACGCGCACCAAGTATCAAGAGATTCAGACGGGCGAGCGCATGACTGGCCTGAAGGTGACAGAGAAAAGCGATGCCCCGCGCCAGCCGATCAACGTTGACTTCCTGGAGGCACACGATATTCGGTCTCAGATCGGGAGCGATATTGGGCACGGCGGTCCAGCCCTTCCAGGGAAGGAAATGCAACGGCTCAAGAAAGCTTACGCACTCCTGACGGAGAACATGGGCAAGGCCGCGTCAGATTACAGCCTGGCCACCGGGAAGAACGTAAACCTTGACTGGGCCTTAGCCGATACCATGAACCGGCGAGGGAAAGAGCTGTTCAACGAGAGCGTGGTGGCAAAGGTGCTTGAGAGTGACCCTGAAAAGGTTGTCAAGACGGTCTTTAAGAAGGATGCTATTACTCCCACGCGGGATCTGACCAGATCGCTGGAGACGAAACCGGAAGCTCTTGGGCTGTACCGCCGCAGCGCCGTCGAGGAGTTGATTAAGGAGGCGACCAATAAAGAGACGGAACGGGTTGTTGGGGCCGACTTTGCGAAGGCAGCGCGAAAGCGAGGCGAGACGGTTCTGAAAGAAACATTTGGCGAGCATTACCCCGCGTTCAAGCAGATCCTTGAAATTGCCGAGCGGATGCCAAAGCACCAGGTCGGACAGGGTCTGCTCTGGTTTGAGCAAGGGCTCTATATCAGCGGCACGATGGGTGTCTTGGGCGGCCACGCGCTGGACTCAACCGGCACCGTTGCCGCCTCTGCCGCCATCCCGGCCTCATGGTTTATCGGGACCCGTCGCCTGGCAGAAATCATGACCAATAAAGACCTGACCAATAAATTGCTCCAAATCCGTTCAGTAGACCCGCGCTCGCAGGCCTCAATCCGGCTCATGTCTCAGCTCGGGGCTATTGAAGTAGGGGAAACGGGACGGCCCGTTGAAGGACGACCAGAACCGCGCCGTGGCCTGCTCACAGGCATCGGCCAAACCCTCATGCAATAGGTGACGAATGACCCCGCTCCGTGACCGGCAACTGACCTTTGCCCGCACCTTGTCCCTGTTCCTCGCCTGGCTCGTGGAGCACGGCTATGACTTTACCGTAGGCGATGCCTGGCGCTCGACCGATGAACTCTTGTGCTGCCACTGTGGCACGCCGGTCACGTACCAGGACCTGCTCGTGTCCAACGGCCGGTCCAAGGTCCGGGCCAGCGCCCATACCGAGCGACGAGCCATTGACCTGAACCTGTTCGTGGGCGGGACGTTAGCCGCGCCAGAGCAGTACCGGCCCTTGGGCGAGCGATGGGAACAGCTCGGGGGACGATGGGGCGGACGATTCGGGATAGACCCCAAAGACTACGCAGAGAAGATCGGTTGGGATTCAGGCCATTTTGAGCTGTAAATAATCCATCTCAACGACGGTTTTTGAGATGATCGACCTTTGGGCTATAGTTACCTATACCTGCCCTGTTCGGGTTCTTGCCCATGCGGAATGGGTACAAGGCGCAGGACGTAACAGGGCAGTCACGCACTTCAGTCGGTTGCTGACACGAGCAGTCAAGGCACTTTTCTCGGATTGACCGTAATGGCGTCATACGTCCTCCTTATGACGTATAGATAACAGCAGTATAAACCACATTAACCGTTTAAGTAAAGGAGCCCGTAATGAGTACAGACAAATTGCAAACGTATTTGGGAATGGCCAAGGGGGTGCTCGTTGCCGCTATCGACTATGTCGTCCATCTCGACGCGGGATCGTTGAATTGGAAGGCCCCTACGTTCTGGGCTGGCCTGGGCGTGGCCATTGTTGAGGCGGTGAAGGGGTATTACGCGGCGGGAGTGAAGTCTGCCGCTCCACAAACGTCTCCTGTGGAGTAACCATGGCGCTGGCCATCGCCCTCCTCACGATCCTGGCTCCGATCCTTTCGGTCCTGGTTGTGGCATGGGCCGAGAGCCTGAAACAAAAACGAGAGGCCCAACCCGATGCCGACATTGATGAACATATTAAACAGCACTTGGCGGGGAACAAGGTGGGTCTTATTAACCTGTCTGTTACTCTTGAACGGTTGCAGCAAGAAGCAGATCGAAAGCGTCGTCATTCCTGACAGCCATGAACTGCGTCAGGCCTGGGACTGTCCCGTGGACGGGGCCAAGTGCGTCCCAGACCCGTATCGTTTAACGATAGACGCAGGCTACCTTCGGGACATCCTCCGAACCTTGGAGGGCTGTACTAAGTGATGGACGATCAAGCCTTCAAGTTACTTATGAGTCGGTTCGATACAATCGACAGCACGCTGAATGAAATGAAAACAGCCTTCAATGACCATGTCGTGAAAGACGAGGGCTATTGGCTGAGGCTGGACAAGCAAGAGGCCCAGGTGAGCGTCTTTAAGTGGATTACGTCAGGGCTGTCCGGATCCGCGATCATCGCCTGGCTCTATGAAAAGTTCGGGCACTAGCCGATTGTCATATCCTTCGACGCGTCCAGCAACTGTTTCACAAGCGGCTTGAATCCCGCATCGTAATCATGCGTCAGGATCTGGCCTTGGCCGGTCCGATAGGTACAGCGCGTCCCCTTCCCTTTTCCTTTAATGCGGACGGCCTCTGCATAGAAAATACACCGATCATTGATCTTCACTTCAATGCTAATCATTTCACCCCCTCCTTCTCCAGCCTCTTGAGCAGCCGCAGGGCCAGGTTCGTGCCGTTGCACTTCGCGGCCCGTTTCCTGGCCCAGGCCCCGCCCTGGTTCACATGCAAGAATAGTTTCTTCATGAATGGCCCCATAGCAAGACCGCCGCGACCCCGAGAATGAGCAGGGACAGGGCCAGGGACAGGATAATCTCTGCTTCGTCACTCATCAGACACCTTCTTCTCGACGATGAACCCCCACTGAGGATCATCTAGCCGGTTCTGCCAATCAATCTTGCGAAGGCGGTAGCCATCGTAACACTTCGATATGACATTCGCTCCAGTTGGGGCATGGAGAATTGACCAGAAAAAACCTGACCGAAAAAAACCTGACCGATTTGAGTAATCATCAACTCGGCATTCCCCCGTCACATCCACCCATTGCTCAGGAGGGTCACAGAGGCGGTATTCGGATTTGGGGAGCCAGTGGTGGCCGACTGATGAAATGTTATGGCAAATACCCCACTGGTGGTCGTTGCTATTTATCACTGCCCACTTCTCCCCCTGCCCCGAAATATGCTGCACGTATTGTTTCATCGCTTCCCCCCTTTCTTCTTGCCCGTTTTCTTGGGCTGTTCCGTTTTCATTTGAAAGACCCAGCACTGGGCCGGGGCCAGGTGCAGTACCTGTTTCCCGCCACGTGGCTGGTGCTTAACCTTGCCGTAGAGGAACGGATCCAGGATCTGTTTCGGGTCATGGACCGGCAACCACCCGGCTAAGACCTCGTCAATTTCGGTCTTGGTAATGGGCCTGGCCAGGTCCGTCGCATCACCGGCCTTGCGCGTGATAATCACGTCGGCAAAGCCGTGACTGCCCGCTGTCCGCATAGCTGAATAGCCATGGGCCTTAAAGAGCTTCTGGACTTGCCATTCCAGCGCCCGCCCCCGTCGATAGGCTGGGTTCCCTTTCATCGCACCGCCTCGATCCAGGTCTGAACCTGGTCCAGGAACTCATCGCCCCATTGCTGGTAGCCAGCTTTGGTCACAGACGCGAGCAGTTGCAAGGTCTCGGTCTGGCCCATGAAGGCCATGCAATGGTTCATTTCAAAACTGATCGCATCCATCTTCTGAATGTCCTTGATATGGTAATCGCGCCGTGTTTTGTCCTTGCAGGCCCTGGTTTCGAGATGCCCAGGGGCCATCGCGTGCTTGATGCCGTCCAGCGAGACGGGCTTGGTCTTGGAACGTGCCATATACCGTGCTCCTCCCCGTTAATATCAGAACGATTAGAGCGGCACCTTCACGCTCAGCATCGGCATCAGCACGCTCTTACTGATCGGGTACCCGCTCGATCCCATGCCGCGATAGTAACTGGCTTCGGCACAGATCCAGTGCCAGCACACGCCACCGCCGCCGACAATGCCGACCGTATAGCCGGTATATTTCTCCTGAAATGTCTGATTGGCTGGCGTGTCAATGATCGTATAGGGCATGTCGTTGTACGTGGCCCAGCCTCCCGCCTTCAGGAACGGCCGGAACTCGCCCAGCGTGAACGACCGGAGCACGACCACTTCACCGCCGAATGACCGTTGCCGAGCGTCAAAGTGGTTCGGTTTCGGTGCGCCGTACTTCGACTTGTGCGCGTGCGGCTCGTAATATTCGTCAGGGACTGCCATCCCCGCGCTCTTTCCCTGCCCAAACGACAAGCCATTGACCTCTACAGCCCAATCGGGGGTGAGTCGATACCCCACCCCGAGCTTGCCCGCCAGGTCGGTCAACTGCATTGAATAGGGCTGCCCTTCCTGGAACCAGGTCCCGTTCTGGGTCGTGCGCTGGAACTGCGACACGCCCAGCCCCAGATTCAAGTACAAGTCCGACGCCTGCGCCGTTACAGGCCCGAGCACCAAAACCCCCGCGATCGCCCAGGTCTTGAACCGTATCATCTGACGTGTTCCTTTCATCACGACCCACATGACGGTAAATACGCCTCCCCTACATCAGCGCCTGCCCCCACCATAATTTCTCCAAATCTGTTGGTGTACAGGCTCGTGTGCCATTCCTCGAACTCGACAAACACCATCCGGCCCCAGTACCGCTCCTTCTCCCCGACACAGGGCCTGCGCCAGGCCCGGACCTGGACCGGCCCCTGGGTCGTTTGACAGACCCAGGACTGGACCTGGTACGTGTTCCCGCTCAGGCGCTGTTCCGTCACGGGCATGGCATGGCACGCGATCATGGCGTTAATAATAAATGCGATCGTCTCGATGGCGTTCACAGCTACCGTTTCTCCACCTTCCACCCGATCCATTCAATCACGGCCCCGATCAAGAACA
>CAZYQZ010000002.1:0-20965 GCA_964649915.1 uncultured Gammaproteobacteria bacterium
GCTGGCGCAGGAGCACGTTTTGAAGTTACCCAGCTAATATGCGCTGTTTCTATCGATTTATTTGGAAAGTGAAAAATAGTTGCAAGCTCTTCAGAAGACAAAACGCTATATTGTCTATTTGGGAAATTAAGAATAGGAAAATAGCGATAAATAAAATCAATCATAAATGAACTCTTTAAGAAGGACTTCGCTGAGGTAAAACCATTCAGATCTGAGGAAAATTGAGCAAATCCCGTCTTAATATTATGAAGATGCATGTTCGCAGACTCTTTGGAATACGAACTGACAACTATCCGAATAACCGTATTAAACCCTAATCGTGTCGTCTTATTATCAATCGCTTCTAGCACCTTTGGCTCCACCTTATACTGTGCTTTCTCAGGATTTGCTTCTTGTTTTTTAATATGGGTAACATAGCTTTTACCTGTTTTTTTCCACTTTCCATCCGCGGGTGAGACGATAATCTGAATTGCTCCACCCTCGCCTGGGCTCATTTTAGCGAGCGCTGATGTAATTGATGAAAGTGGATCAACCGGTAAATCTTTAAAAACACGAATAGGAAAATAATCTGCGTTTTTTAGCTTTAGTGATGTAAAGGCAACTTTTGCTTTTTCGTCGAAAATATTATATTCATCAACCTCTTTAATATCTGCTCCAGGATAGGATCCATAAATTTGTTTTTCTACAAGATCTCGCAAACTTCCAGGCGTTGAAACATAGAAACGAATATCTCCTGGCTTACCTACTATCTCAAAGGAAATATGTTCCTGTGGTTCTAGAAAGGAAAACATTCCACCTTTTTGAAGCGAAGCAAGAGCGCTAAATATCTGTTCTGCAGCGTCAATTTTTATTTCATTTTGTTGTGGTACAGAAACATGAAGGAGTACGAAGTCCAGACTTTTCTTTTCTCTTTTTCTATATTTTATCCACAAGAAGAGTATAAATGCCACGATAGAAACCACTGTGAGCACGATAGATAAAGCCAGTAGAAAAATCGCGATATTTTGGGCTTTAATAATAATTTCAGAGGTATCAAACATCATGATGTATTCATAACACGAATAAAGTGACCATGCACTTTCTTAAGATGTATATGCGCCTTTTTTAGTTTTTTTACACACCATTCAGATAGCCAACGTAGCGCTGAAAGTACTGATTTGTGCAGGCCATTTCCCACTTGATCATCTGAAAGAGGGAGACTTACGCTCGGTAGAGTATGTCCCACAGTGAGTGGTTGGGTCGGTCCCGCATGTTGTACGCCCATTTTTTTAATATCAGGTGGGATTTCAATGTCTGTTTTAGTTGATTGCACTCCAACAGTCTCAATTTCTTTTGGAAGGACAATTTCAGATGAAGCGTGTGTCACAACCTCTAAGGGGGCTCCCCTACCTATTTCACGCTCTTTTCCTCCCATTCCAACAGTTGACTGTCCGCCTTGAACTGAAGGGGGTGTGAATAGTCCTGGTTTTGTTTGGGCAGATGTATTCATGCAGTATAGATATTATAAGATGACCCATGGACTTTCAGCAATTAAGTAATCTGTATATGTGGAGAAAGGGCATGTTTATACCAATAAATTAGACCGCGTTGTTTGGAACCTCTTCGCAGTAACGCGTGTTGTTTCGTTTTAGGAATAGTTTGATAAAATCCTTTCGATTGTAATACCTCTATAGTAAATGGCTGTGCATTTGCAGGAACAATACTATGTTTTTTCTTTTTCCGAGAATTGCCATGTCCATCATAGTCCTCATCAGAAGAATTTCCATTCACACCATTCGGAGACGTATTTTTTATATCCAAAACTCGTCTTTGAAATATAAGCTTTCCGTTCTTCCTCCTTTTTAGCATTCTTCTTTCTTTAAGTCTTTTCGGTTTCTTCATTTTTTGAAACACGAAACTCGCTGTCTCATTCGGATTACTTTTCTGACTTCTTTTCCTTTTTAGCCGTCTACGTAGTTGTTCTAACAAATCTTTTCGTAACATTTGTACTGCTTTTTGATCCACATCGAGACGTAAAAGCTTTTTATAATGTTGACTCTCGTTTCCCCATAATTTTTTTGCAATCCGCAAAAGCTGTTTTTTCTCCTTTAAGGTCATGACTGCAAAATTATCTTTCAATAATCTCTTTTCTAAACGACGTACAAATCGTGCAGATTTAAGAATTTTTTCATAACTTCTTTTTGTTACTCCGAGTGAGAGCGCCTTGAATATTTCTATTTTTTTCTTTTTAGATTGTTCTTTTCTTGTTTTAAATACTTTCTGGATACGTTCTGAAAAATGTTGAAATATGTCTTTCTTTTTGCTCGTTTTGATATTTCCAGATAATTCCATTTTATCTTTAGATTTTCTTAGATTTTTTCCGGATTCCTTTTGTATGAAGCTTTTCTTTTTTTTCTCATTAGGAATATGACGCGCGTTTAAACGATCGCTTTCAAACGATGTTCGAATGCTTTTTTCTACAGAACTGATACGTTGTTTGTCTATTATTACAACGCCTTTTTTAGAGACCTCCTTTTGAAGTAGGGTCTTCCTAGGAGAACCTATCTGATCATTAGTCATTATTACTGGAGAGTATTGTTCCTGGTTTTGTTGTCTCTTTATACTCTGAGGAATGTCTGTTTTTTCTTGATTTGATGTTTTTGATTGAAATACATATCCAGATTTTTCATATACCTGAGGGAAATTTTGAACAAGAACACGCTTTTTCTGTATTGCAACCAGTTTTTCTCCTTCTTTTTCCACAGAAAAACGTTCTTTAGTCGGAAGAATTTTTATCCCCCCTGTGAGCTTGACTTCCTCTTTTCTTCTCCACCGTCTATACCCTCTCCCCCCTGAATGTCCTCTATGTCTTCTATGGGATTGCTGTGCTGTTTTTTCCGATCTTCCAAAAATATCTCCTGGTTTTGGTTGTGTTGACAGCCTCTCAATACCATCCGGGTTTTGTATAACCGTCTCTCGGTTTGGATTTTGTCGGGGGATAGACTGAGCGAGATCTTCATCCATAACCCTTGCCCAAGCGCCTAAACTTTGTCCAACAAGTCCTAGAGCGACCTGTGTTTGTCTATCCTCAAGTAGTTGTTCAACTTGTTTTTTCACAAACGCCTCTTGCTTGCGAATGTCACCATCTCGAACTTCCTCAGAGACTGCCGCTTCTTTTATAAGAGAGTTTACAAAAGGGGAAAGAGTACGCATTTCTGTAGGAGAAAGACTGTGGGTGTAGGTATGTACTAATTCTGAAACATCCAAGGGTTTTTCACCTCTATTTCTATCTCTTACTATTGTTATGTCTTTAAGTGAGCTATTTTTTCTATCGTGTTGCTCTCCAGAAAGAGTATCCATGAGATTCCACAATGAATTTTCATCTCTATGTTGAAGTTTAACCGAGTACAAACTTCCATCTCCATTTCCATCGTGTTCGGCAATATAAAACCTATCTTCTTCTCCCGGACTTACCCATGCAATAACTCCATCGGTTTGCGCTATTTTTTTTGATCTTTCTATAATCCTTGAACGAACTTTTCCCCCTTCTTCTTGAGCATTGGTAACATCAGGCAATGATCTTCCTGCGTATTGTTTGAAATAGACAGTGTCCATGACGTTTTTTTGTCCTGTTTGAGGATCGGTTACTTCTTTTTTTCCTGTAGTAAACGCGATCTTTTCTATTTTTGTATCTCGAAAAAACTCGTTTACCTCTGTCCGGACATCGTGGGTAAGGGCTTCTACTTTTTGATCCTTCGTCATTGCCTGGGACTTAAAGTATGATCCATCAAATGCACCAGCAGTTCGAACTGCGCTATACGAATGATCTCCGCCTTGTCCTGGTTGAGTCATTCCTGGAACTCCCATCGGTGACATTGCTTCCATCATAATAATAAAAAACCTCCTATCCGAAGGAGGTAATTTTGTTATTCATAACTACTTTTTCGTTCTTGGGATGCTACATATACATCAATGACTAAGAACGGTGTACTAGTAATGAATTGTTAAATTCCTGCTCGGGATACATATCCAAAAATGATTGAGTTCCGGACTTTTACCGTTGCGGCACAGCCCTTGATTTACACAAGGTTCCTCAAAACATTCTACAAATTTATATCGTCATGTACGTTTCCAAATCGTTTCTTCAAGACTCTGCTTCTGGTTCACATAGCGTGCACAGACAAAAAGAAAGTCTGACAACCTGTTCAAGTATACAATAATTACTGAATTTACGCTTTCCTCTTGCGACAATGCGATTACTTCCCGTTCTGCACGCCTACAAACACTTCTAGCAAAATGAAAAAGCGCTCCGCAAAGCATTCCTCCAGGTAATATAAAATTTTTTAGTTGCGGCAATTCTTGATCAAAAGAGTCTATTTGTAATTCAATTTCTTCTACTCTTTTTTTAAGATGTTCAAGCGTTATTTCAGATCCTGCAAGTGATGCTCCTATTGTAAAAAGGTCATGTTGTATACGTAAAACAACGGGTTTTACTTTTTTGTCGGAAAGTTGAGTACAAACCATTCCTAAAAGACTATTCAACTCGTCTACTGTACCGTAAGCACATACACGTTGATTGCTTTTAGAAACTCTTTTACCACCATAGAGCGAGGTTTTTCCCTGATCTCCTGTTCGAGTATAGATTTTCAGTTTCATAAGTAACTTAAGAGTCTTAAGCGACTTATTAGGTGACTCAACATTCAGAGTACCCACATCCGTAGCATTTCTTACACCCTTCTTCGTATGCTAAAGATGCCTCACCGCATGAGGGACATAAATCAAATTCAGATGCTTGCATTGGTAAGACCTGTTGTGTAAGAGAAGCAACCGCTTTTATTTCTGCTTTCACCTCAGGTTCCGCTACCTCTTTTACCATGCCATTCGTGCTTTTACCTCGAAATTCAAAGTGCATCGCAAGGACCTTTGCCACAGCATCGGGAAGAGATCGGACTCGTTTATCCCCAAATCCTAACGACTTCGACCCTCCGATTCCAACCAACTGGTTGAAAACTTGACGTGCTCTCTCTTTTGCTGAAACAGGAGAGGCGACACGCAGAGTGAGAGAGATAATTCTACCCAATGCCTCTGCCATGGCTGCAACGTCTGAACCCGCTTTTCCTACGTTAATAAATAACTCTAATGGCTCACTATGACCGTTGGTGTTGATTGTGACAAACGCTTGACCGATCGGTGTATCTATCTGGTATGTTGCTCCTGATACCATCATTGGCCGTGGCTTAATCTCAGGCATACTCTCTCCATTTACTTTTTGTTCTTCTTTCTTCTCATCTTTCTTGGTTGTCCTCTCAAGAACACCTGGGCGTGATCCTTCACGCATATACGTAACCCCTTTGCATCCCAAATCATAGGCCATTGTGTATAACTTTTTCACATCCTCAACAGTATCCGTATTAGGAGCATTCACAGTTTTTGAGATTGACGCGTCAACGTACTCTTGAATTTTTGCCTGTACTCGCACGTGATCCACTGGTGTGAGACTGTTTGCGCTTACAAAGTAGTCTGGTATTGGATCTGAAGGGTGCTCCTTCTTCCATTCATCAAATAGCGGATGATACAAAACATGCTCTCCTAGGCGATCACGACGAATAAAGGAAAACTCATATACCGGCTCTATACCTGAGGTCGTTCCAGCAAGTAAAGATGTTGATCCTGTAGGCGCTTGTTGTGTAAGAATAGAGTTTCGTATTCCCCACTTTCCTATTCCCTTTTTCAAATTTTCTGGAAGTTGTTTGATAAAGTATCCCTTCAAATAAAGTTTTTTATCAAACTTTGGAAATGCACCCTTTTCCTTTGCTATTTGGATCGATGCCTCATAGACAGCATCCCGAACAGTTTTGTAAATTTTATCTATAACAGGGAGAGATTGATCGGAGCCGTATCGCAACTTCATTTTAATAAGCGCGTCACCTAATCCCATCGTTCCAACTCCAATTCTTCTTTCACCGTTTAATTGGACTTCTCGTATTTGATCAAAAACATAAATATCTTGATCAACAACATTATCTTGAAAACGAACGGCAATACGAGCTACTTCTTCTAATTTTTTATAATCCATTTTGCCGTCAACCACAAATTCGGAAAGATTAATTGAGCCAAGATTACATACTCCCCATGGTGGAAGACCCTCTTCACCACATGGATTGACACAATTTACCTTTTCCCAATACCAGTTATTAAACCATTTGTTGTATCGCTCCATAAACACAACCCCTGGTTCTGCTGATCCCCAAGCGGCTTCACAAATAAGATCCCACAGTTTACGTGCAGATACTTTTTTAAAGACTTTTACTTTTCCTTTATTTTTCTCCCATTCTTGCATATCACCATTCCACATAGAATCGTACTTTGGATCATTCATATCTGGAAATTTTAGTTCCCACGCAAGATCTTTTTTTACTGCGTCCATAAAACTATCAGACACACACACAGAAAGGTTTGCGCCATTTATTCGGGTTAGGTCACGTTTTACTGTAATAAACTCTTCTACATCTGGATGCCAATCCCACAGCATAAGCATGAGAGCTCCACGTCTTGTACCACCTTGTTGAATAATGTCTCGTGTTGCTACTGAAAACAACTCTGCCCAATTACATGGACCTGATGAGTGGCCATTTACTTTTTTAACATAGGCTCCGCGGGGTCGAAGAGAGGACAGGTTGATACCTACTCCTCCACCCCGTGCCATAATCTCAACCATCTGTGAAAGCGTTTCTAATATTCCACCGCGTGAATCATGGGGTGAGGGTATAACAAAACAATTATAATAGGTGACCTTACTACCTGTTCCAGCACCCGCAAGAATTCTTCCGCCAGGAACATATTTAAAATTCTCCATTGCATTAAAAAACTTTTCTTCCCAGTCTTTTTTCTCTTTTGGTGTTTTTTCAGCGTCTGAAACAGCTTTCGCAACGCGACGCCACATTTCATTGGGAGTTTTTTCCACAGGATTACCCTTGTCATCCTTAAGCGCGTAGCGATCAAGAAAAACCTGTTCTCTAATTCCTGTGAGCTTCATAAAAAACTCCTTTATAAAAAATTAAATATTAATAAATTTATTTCTTTGTTTTTATACCAACTTCTGCAATTCTCTTTCAAAATCTTCTACGTCTACAAATCTTCTAAACACGGACGCAAATCGTATGTATGCTAATTTATCAAGTTTTTTAAGTTTATTTGCAGCCAACTGCCCAATTTTTTTACTTTCAACTTCTACAGAATCAAGACTGCGCAGTTCCCTTTCTACTTCATCTACTATCTTATCGATATCCTCAATTCCTACAGTTGTCTTCTCACATGCTTTCAGAATTCCAACCTTAAGTTTATCTCGTGAGAATTGTTCTTTCTTACCATCTTTCTTCATTACTATAATTGGAACCGACTCAACTCGTTCGTATGTCGTAAATCGCTTCCCGCATTTTATACACTCACGTCTTCTACGAGTTGTCGAAAAATCCTCACTATCTCTGGTCTCAACAACTTCTGTATCTTGATTATTACAATACGGGCATTTCATACTATTCTGGACATAAAAAACACGCTGTCTGCGTGATCCTCTCTTACCCCATCTATAGCGTCGAGATTAATCGTAGGACACTACATAGCTACTGTCAAGACATCAAATAACATCAAAGATGAGCACTTCAAAAAGTAGCTTCGGAGCAGATAAAATGTGTGTTGTAAAACTTCTTTAATTTTGTTAAAAAAAACGACGGATACAAAAAGTTTTCAACACGTGATTGTTTTTTGGCAAATAAAAGCAATTTCGATTTGTCTTTTATTCCCTTTACCTACCTCGGGTGGGGTATACAAATCGTTATTATTTTAGCTTTTCTAATTCTTGAACCGACTGCTTCAATGATGAAAGAAGTCCTTCCCAGTCTGTTGCTCGATCAGGGTTTTTCTGTGCAAGCCGTGTAATCACCTCACTATGTTTGTATGATGCAGCTATAAGCTTATCAAGAAGAGAAGCAACGTTATCTTTCTGTGATACCTTTACTTTAATGAAGGTCTCAACTGCTTGAGCTCGATATTTTTCCGCTTTTGTTATGGTGCTATACGCAATTTCTTGCTTCCCTTGCTCCATAAGAAGCTCTCCCATTGCCAATCGTTTGTCTGCCATTAAAAGGTAAAATTCAGTTTTTTTGATAGGATTAGAAATCGCAATATTAAGTATTCGGTCTCGCAGTGATTTCAGAAAATAAAGGGGGTGGTCAGGTAAAATTCCTGGATACGGCAAGATGTACTCAATACGCTGTGCAGAGACCGAAGCAACAGGCTCCTGAGCAAAGACTTGCGGAGCGAACATCACGGATATAAAAGCGAGCAATAAAAGAGTTCTTTTTACCATAAAGGATCCAACTATTATAGCCTATATAAGCAAGTTGTAACGTGGCGCGTTTGTCTAAAGTGCACGGATGAAATTACCACTGAGGTCCATTTCAACAAGGTGTCGGGTTTGCTTGTTTATATAATATGCACATTGATTTTCCGCACGCTCGTCCTCTGCACTCCTTGGGTCATGGGCTATATCAACCGACCAGCCAGGTATAATCTCTTCAGAAAGACATGGTCCAGAAGAGAAGTCCAGTCCTTCCTCTTTTTTCTGATCAAATAGTATTTTTGCTTGTTCTACAGCCGTATTCTTCTCCGTTTCTTTGTTGAAATCCTGTACTGGAGAATCTGTCGAGGTAAGCGTTTGAGTCTTATTAAAAAAGAAAAATCCAACGAGCAAAAGAAGAATGAGACCACATAGGAGACCAACAACTTTCATTTATTCTCTCCTTGTGATTTTGTCTGTAGTTTTTCAAGCGCAAGTTCAAGAGTCTGCTGTGGACCATTTTGATAGGTATCAATAACAAGATCATACAATGCAGGATTCCAAAAATCCCTTGTCAAATATAGCGCCTCCCATTTTTTTATATTTTCTTCTTCCCGGATACGGATATGTGTTTTTGCCTCTTCTATTGTCATGTTTTCTCGATTCACCAGTCTGTCTATTCGCACACCGTCAACTGGACAATCAACAAAAATTTTAAATGTTCCTTTTATACCTTGGGCATCAAAACCAGCGAGCCATGATTCAACAATGATATTTGCTTCATTTCGTAACTTATCTTTTATAAACTGATCTAAATCTCTGTGATATTCGTCTGGCGTTTCTGTAGTCTTTTCAAGCGGAATATTTTTTTCCTTAACATACTTTCTGACCATCTCTCCCCCATTTATAAGCGTCCACCCAAGGGTATGCGACAGAGATCTCGAGAGTGTTGTGGCACCGCTTGCTGCTCTTCCTGAAATTGTTATATTACGATAAGAAATATGTATTGTCTCTTCCATAATGATAATAGTATAGAATTTTTACTCTTCAAACAACACGTGCCAATCGCTTAGGATATTGTAAGCTTATATTCCTCCTGTTTACAACACTTCAATGTGTTATTTGAATTTTGCAAGACTGTTAGGTGTTTGCTATACCTTGTTAAAGAATAAGGAACGAGCGTGCATTCTTATTCTTTTGACAACCCGCGCTATAGTGTGATAAGATAGTATATGGTTGCGCTAAACAACCCGTTGAACAAAGTACAAAAAGGTCTATCCGCCAAGGTGTTAGAAAAGGGCGGATTTTTTTATGGAAAAAATATATGTTTTTGTGGAAGTTTCAAATTCTACAAAGATATGGAGGTGGCGGCAACGTTTCTTCGACACCATGGGTTCGTTGTTGTTGTTCCTCAACCTTCTCATATTCGTCACGGTCATAAACCAGAAGAATTAAAAAATAATTACGATAAAAAAACACTCACGAAATGGGAGGGTGAAGGGGCATTTACTCACCTTTCAAACGTTCGAAAAAGCGATATCGTATACATATTTAATAAAAAATCCTATTTAGGCCCTGCGGTAACTGTGGAGATTGGATATGCCCTTGCTCTACAAAAACCAATTTTTGCTCGCTCACCCATTAAAGATATTACCGTTACTAATTTTGTGAACAGGGTTGTCTCGCCCAAAGAACTTCTCAAACTACTTACGTTACCAAAATAACTTACGTATAATAAACCTATGACAAAACAGGGCATGTTCGGCGAAATGACAGAGCTTCACGCTCATGTGGGATCAGCCGTACACCCAGGTGTGATGTGGGAAATTGCTCATGACCAAGGCATTAAGCTTCCGACCAAGAATTATTGGGATTTTGAAAAATTGATTACCGTTTCCGGTATTACTACGTATCAGAAGTACCTTGACTTATTTCACTGGACAGAACTTATTCAGTCATCACCCGAAGCTATCTCAAAAAGCATCTATTCTATCGCCTCAGGTGCATACCGAAAAAATAATATAACAACCCTTGAAATTCGGTTTAACCCAATGAAGAGAAATCGTGGTGGAGAGCGTGATCTCGATCATATAATTCTTTCTGCAATTCACGGAGCCGAAAAGGCTATGCTGGCCTATCCTATACGAGTTGGGATTATTCTTATGCTTGACCGGACGTTTTCTCCAACTCTTAATGGAATCATTGCAAAAAAAGCGTTGAAATATTTCAAACGGGGAATTGTAGGTCTTGACCTCGCAGGACCAATTCATAAAGACTTTAATCTTGTTGACGTTGTTCACATGGTGAAGGAGTGTAAAAACGCTGGATTAGGAATTACCATTCACACAGGAGAAGCAACCGGAGCTGATGAAGTAAAAAGAGTCATTGAGCTTCTCTCCCCTCACCGTATTGGACACGGAGTACGATCTATTGAGGATACCACGGTCTTAAAAGAGCTAGCAACACGAGGGATAGTGCTTGAAGTGTGCCCTACCTCCAACATTCATACAGGCGTTGTAAAAGACTTCAATAGTTTTAAACATATATTTTCTTTATTAAAAGAATACAATGTTGCGTTTACGATTAATACGGATGGACCAGAAATGTTAAAAACTACTCTTTTTGAAGAGCATGCGCTGCTACTGGAAAAAGGAATTTTGACAAAGCAAGATATTTTAAAGGCGTCACAAACTGCCAGAAAGGTGTCATTTATCCATGATGGATCAATCTAAGATTATTGAAGGTGAAGGACTTACGTTTGATGATGTCCTGGTTCTTCCAAACTATACAAGCGTAAAAAGAAACGATGTAGATCTATCAACAAAACTCACCCAGCGTATAACTTTATCAATCCCCCTTCTTTCCTCTCCTATGGATACTGTTACAACCTCCCATCTCGCAAGTAAACTTGCACAATTGGGAGGAATGGGGTTTATACACCGGAATCTTTCAATAGAAAAACAGAAAGAGGAAGTAGAGAAGGTAAAAAAGCAAAATCTTCACGTTGGAGCTGCGGTAGGAGTCGGTGCAGATTTTGAAGATCGAGTAGAGGCGCTTATACAAGGTGGAGTTGATGCGCTCATTGTTGATAGTGCACATGGGTTTTCAAAATGGATTATCGATGCAACAGCTTATATTCATAAGACCTATCCACATATTGGGTTAATCGCGGGAAATATTGCTACAGCAGCGGCTGCAAAGGCGCTTATTGAAGCTGGCGCTGATACACTTCGCGTTGGTATGGGACCAGGATCAATATGTACAACACGCGTTATCTCTGGAATGGGTGTACCACAAATAAGCGCTATCATGGACGTGTATTCCATAGCAAAAAAGTTTCACATTCCGGTTATTGCCGACGGGGGTATTAAATATTCCGGTGACATTGTCAAAGCTATCGCAGCTGGCGCAGACACAATTATGCTTGGGTCACTCTTTGCTGGGTGTGACGAATCACCTGGGGAAAAAGTGACGGTACAGGATAATGAGTATAAGAAGTATCGAGGTATGGGATCAGTATCAGCAATGAAACAAGGTGGTGCGGCACGATATGGACAAGAATACGTCAAAGGAAAGGAAAAAAAACTAGTACCCGAAGGTGTAGAGGGATTAGTCCCTTACACAGGCCCACTTGAGGATGTAGTTACACAATTAATAGGTGGTCTTCGTACTGGTATGTACTACACGGGAACAACAACACTTGCTGAGCTTAAAGAAAAAACTCGTTTCATGAAGATTACACAGAGCTCTCTTATAGAAAGCCATCCACACGATATCACGATAACTAAACCAAGTGAGAATTAAACGAAGTATTTACCACTATGATTTTAATAATTGATTTTGGGTCCCAGACAACACACCTTATTGGTCGTCGCATACGAAATTTAGGCGTTTCTGTAGAAATTATTGCTCCCTCTGATAGTCTAAAACAGATTCACGCACTACACCCTAAAGGAATTATTCTTTCTGGCGGTCCTTCCTCAGTATACGCAAAGGGTGGCCTCCTCGTAGATAAGAAAGTCTTTGAGCAAAATATTCCAGTGTTAGGTATTTGTTATGGTTTGCAAATTATGGCTCACATGCTTGGAGGTAAGGTTGAGGGTGGTATTCGAAAAGAATACGGACCAGAACTGCTTTCAATAACTAAAAAAAACCCACTTTTTAAAGGGCTCAACTCATCAGAAAGAGTCTGGAACAGTCATTTCGATCAGGCAACAGCTCCACCAAAAGGTGCGGTGATCACAGGATCAACTCCCTCAGTCCATGTTGCTGCGTTTGCGGATGAAAAGAAGAAGCAATATGCTATTCAATTTCATCCTGAATCTCACCATACCCCTTCGGGACGGAGCATACTTTCTAATTTTATTTTTGGTATTTGTGGTGAAACCGTTTCAGACCAACAAATAGATATCGCAGAAATGGTTGGGCTTATTAAAAAAACAATTGGGGATCAAAAGGCTGTCTGTGCTCTGTCAGGAGGCATTGACTCTGCTGTTGCAGCAATACTCACCCACCAGGCAATCGGTAAGAATCTTACGTGTTTTTATGTTGACACAGGCATGATGAGATTGGGTGAAACAGAACAAATTATCGATACATTTCAAAAAAACTTTAAGTTGAATCTGAAGATATTGCGTGCTGAAAATGAGTTTTTAAAAGAGTTAAAGGCAGTAACAGATCCTGAAGAAAAAAGAAAAATCATAGGCCGAGTATTCATTGAGATGTTTGAAAAAGAAGCGAAGAAAATCGGTGCCACATATTTAATTCAAGGAACGATTTACCCAGATGTTATAGAAAGCAAAGGCACAAAGCATGCCCACAATATTAAATCACATCACAACGTTGGAGGGCTTCCTGAAAAACATGGATTTAAGCTGGTTGAACCTCTTCGAGAACTCTATAAAGATGAAGTTAGAGATATCGCAAAGCAGTTAGAATTTCCTCATGAGCTTATCTGGAGACATGTTTTTCCAGGGCCTGGCCTTGCTGTGCGAATTATAGGAGAAGTCACAAAAGAAAAACTCGACATACTAAGGCGTGCTGATGCAATTGTTACAGAAGAGCTTAAAAAATCCGGCTGGTATCACAAAGTCTGGATGGGCTTTGCTATTTTTGTAGGGGTAAAAACTACAGGAGTAGCAGGTGATGAGCGAAAATACGGAGAGACAATTGCACTGCGTATTATCGAATCAAAAGACACCATGAGCGCAGATTGGGTACGATTACCATATGATCTCTTAGGGAGAATTTCTCATAGAATTGTGACTGAGGTTTTTGAGGTTGTCCGAGTTGTGTATGATATTACAACAAAACCTCCTGGAACTATGGAGTGGGAATAAACATTTCACTTTATGGACTTAATACAAAAGCCATACGACTTTGGTAAAAAACTTTTAAGTCTTCTACTTTTTATTCTCTTTTGCAACCTTTTCTTTTTTCGCCAAATTGGAAGCGCGGGTTTCGTTTTACAAATCATGGGTCTTTTCATATTTCTATTAACGATATTTCATGCTCATTTTCCCCAAAAAAAGCAACGTATCGTGCTTGTAGGCTATATTTTTACAATTTTGCTGTTTAGTATAAGTATTATTTCCCATACCAGTTTCTTACCCTCATTATTACTTCGCATCTCGCTTTTATTTTCTCTTAGTTTATTCACGTATATGGCTGTACTAGGAATTCCGTTTGTCAGAAATCTACTTGAATTACTCCTTTCTCCGTTCTACAACGGAGTAACATACTTACAAAGTATAGGAAAGGCGTTTGTAGAAGTTATTACTCCTACTTCTCTACTTTGGAAAACGGTAGCGTTCAAGCGGGATGGTCAAAAGCAGACTCTCGTACCTCTGGTCATTGGATTTATTATCGCCCTCCCAGTTGTTTTAATTCTAATTTCACTGCTTTCATCAGCAGATCCAATCTTTTCAAATTACATAACGCGTTTTACATCAGCGTTTTCTCATTACTTCGCAAAAGATATATGGAATAGAGTATTTAGTAGATTTTTTCTTTCTGCAGTATTATTTGGACTTTTATTACCAATATTGTATTTCGTTCGAAAAAAAGAGATTTCACTTCCTTCACTTAAGAAGCTTTCTTTTTCACAACAACTGGGTGTTGTTATCGCACTAGTAGCCATTACGCTGGGGGCATTTTTGCTCATCCAATGGCCGTATGTATTTGCTACAGTCGCATTCGAAACCGATCTATCAAAATTTGGTGTGAAAACATATTCTGAATATGTAAAACGAGGATTTGGAGAGTTTATTCTAACGACATTTCTTGTGTATGGACTACTTTGGGTTAGCTTAATTATAAAACGTAACCTTACGAAAAAAGGGGGGCTATTTTCCTTCATTCAATATATACTCTTTTTTGAATTTTTCGTTTTCCTCCTTTCAATATTCCGCCGCGTGTATCTTTACCAACAGTACCATGGCTGGAGTTTGGGAAGAATATATGGAAGTCTCGTGCTCCTTTGGATCTTTGTACTTACCATCACGCTCCTTCTTAGACATTTTCAGCAAAGAAGACTCGCGATACTAGAAGTCTTTGTAACTACTCTTTTTATACTTTTCCTGGGATTTTTTAACATAGAAAACTTCATTGTTACTGTCCATCCTCCAACGGTAAATAAACGCATTGATTATGTCTATCTTTCTCGTATGTCCTCTGATGGATATCAAGGATGGAAAATGGCATACGAGTATGCTAAAAAAACACTTTTAAATTCACCTTCATCCACACCTCAACACATCTTCTCTTTTGATGATAAGCGTGATATCGCATATTCAGGGTTTATTTCTCGACAAATTATGACAAATTATCATCGCTTAATCCAAAAATATGGATCACAACTGGAGAAAAAAACCTATTATCTTGCACTGCTTACAAATCAACAAGATCTCTCTTCTTATTATGAGAATAAATTAAAAAGTACGAAGAGTAACACTGTTGTCTCCTCTCCAAATGGGACCCCCACCCTCACTCCAACCGACTATTCACTTCAGTTTATAGAAACAAGAAAAAAGAACATAGTGCGAGCACAAAAAATGTTGGAATCGTGCCATGAAGAGATGTGTGTGGATAGTGTTGGCACCATATTCTTTGTTAACTATTTCTTCGGTCCAGAATCGTATTATCCGCAAGAACTTCCGAATTGGTTTATCGATATACAAGATATACCCAAAAAACAAGCAGTGACTAAACAGGAAAAAAGGAGTGTGATCGATAAGATAGTAATATTCAATCTTTCAGATTACCGTGCATATGAGAAGATGAAAAAAGAATTTCCGATTGAAACAATCCTATCGTTTCAAAACTCGTATTTTACACTCTATGATAGAATCTCATCTCTACCGGAAAATGAGCGTTCGTTTGACATAGACATTTCCACAACTTCACCACTGCTTGGATCTTTTGAATAGTGAGAAAAAATTGATTACTGCGGAGTGTTTAAGACTATCGAATGAGGACGCGTCATTGACTCAAGAGTGTACTTGATTCCCTGTACTCCTACTCCACTTCCTTTAATACCCAAGAAAGGGAAGTGATCAGGTCCACGCTGTGGTTTACTATTTATCTGAACAGTTCCTACTTCAATTTTATTAGCAAGGTTAATACCAGCTCCTTCATCTTTAGTGAAAATACATGCTTGAAGACCATAGTCAGAAGAATTAATCATTGAGAGAATTTCTTCCATAGAGTTGAATTTGAAAAATGATACAACCGGTCCAAATGTTTCAACCTTCACAACTTCTGATGACGGTTTTACTCCTTCAAGGATAGTTGGTTCTATATAGAGTCCGTTTCTTCCTCCTCCATTAAGCACTGTTGCTCCTTCGACTTTAGCTTGAATAATACGTTTTTCAACATCATTTGCCGCTGATTCTGAAACAAGGGGGCCAAAATTAAACTCAGGTTTGGTTGGATCACCCATTTTGATTGAAGATTTTGTTTGCGCAACAACAAGTGGAATTAGCTGATTAATTGTCGGCTCAAGTCCAAGAACGTACTTAATAGCAGTACAACGCTGCCCTGAATAAGAGAATGCGCCTTTTACTATTTCTTTCGCTGTCGACTCCAAATTAGCATCAGGAAGAACGATTGCGGGGTTATTGCCACCGCATTCAAAAAGAAGTGGAATCATACCGGCTTTTGTAGCTATGGCTTTACCTACTTGGGATGAACCAGTAAAGGCGATCATGTTAATTCCTGGATGAGTAACAAGATAGTCGCCAATTTCTGCACCGCCCCCAGTTACAGTATTAATAAGTCCTGGTGGCAATCCAGCTTTTTGAAATATCTGCGCAAGATAAAGACAGGAAATAGATCCGTATGTTGGCGGCTTGAAAATAATCGCATTTCCCATAGCAAGTGCTGGTGCAATTTTTGCGACCGACAAATTGATTGGGTAATTAAACGGAGCAATTGCAAGAATCACACCAAGTGGAACCCTCTCGATAATTGCCATTTTTGTCTGATCATATCCTGGGAACGCTTCACCTGATAACTCTTCACCTTTAACAGAGAGTGCTGCGTTAGCAAAATAATCAATCATGTCTGCAGAACGAATTATTTCATCTTTTGCTTCAGGATAATTCTTACCGATTTCGTGAATAAGAAATTGGGTAACGTCCGCTTCATGCTCACGTATCCAGTCAGCGGCAAGATGAAGTTTTTTTGCTCTTTCAATCATGGAAACTTTTGCCCATTCTTTTTGTGCCTCGTGTGCATTTTTGATTGCTTGATCAATTTCACCTGTAGTAACAACGGGAATTTTTCCGACAACCTGTCCATCTAAAGGAGAGATTATATCCATCGTTTTACCAGAAGAGGATTCCACCCATGTGCCGTTAAGGAGATTTTTATACGTTGGTGGAGATTGACCGTTTGAAAGTTCTGAAAATATCGAATCAGGCATTATAGTTACTATACTCATGTTTCATGCCAGATGTCAACACTGTTTATTTTACAATCAAAAATCTACAGAATCGATACAAATCGTCACAGGCCCATCATTCACGAGATCGACAAACATATACTCTCCAAACCTTCCTGTTTGAATATTCTCTATACCCGCTTCTTTGAATCGATCAATACAATACTCGTATAGTTCTTTTGCTTTTTCTGGTTTGGCTGCGTGAATAAAGGAAGGTCTTCTTCCACCTTTTATATCTGCTAAAAGAGTGAATTGAGAAACAAGCAAAATTTCTCCGTTTACATCTTTGAGCGATACATTCATTTTATGATTCTCATCATTCATGATTCGAAGGTGAATTATTTTGTCTACTAGCGTATCGACATCAGTTTTCGAATCATATTCAGCCACTCCTAAAAGGAGTACATATCCTTTTTGAATTGTACCCACTACCTTCTTATCGATGGAAACCTTAGCGGAGATTACCCGTTGAAGAACAATTTTCATTTCTAACAAGTGAATATTACGTTGGTTTACTTCGCACTATTAAAGTTTTCTTCTACTTTTTTCCAATTAACAACGCTCCACCAGGCTTTAATGTAATCTGCGCGTCGATTTTGGTATTTTAAATAATACGCATGCTCCCAGACATCAATACCTAGAATTGGAACATGACCTTCCATCCATGGGTTATCTTGGTTGGGAGTATCTATTATTGATAAAGCATTGCCTTTATTTATAACCCAAACCCATCCACTCCCAAATCGCCCTAATCCCGCTTTGGTAAAGGCATCAGTAAATTTCGTAAAATCACCAAATGAACTATTGATCGCATCCATTAATTTTCCCGTAGGTTCTCCACCGACCTTTGGTGCCATGATGTTCCAGAAGAATGTGTGATTCGCATGCCCACCCCCGTTATTTCTGACTTTTGCCCGTATCGTTTCCGGTAGTTTGTTAAGCTGTCCCATTAACTGATACACATCCATGTTTAAATAGTGATCTTGGTCTTTTAAGAAGTCATTCAGATTCGTCACGTACGTTGCGTGGTGTTTATCATGATGCAGGTGCATCGTTTCTTTATCAATATAGGGCTCTAATGCATCGTAACTGTATGGTAATTCGGGTAGGGAAAACATAGAAACAATTTACTCCTTTACAATAAACTTGTTAATTATTGTTATTATACTACTCTCTTTGGTCACATCTATAAGAACGATATAAGAGTTGTGTAAGAGTTAAAAATATCTTACTTCTTCTTCTAGTTCTATACCAAATTTTTCTTTAACCTTTTTCTTTAAAATTTTTGCGAGCTTTTTTACATCGCCTGCAGTTCCGGTTCCATCGTTTACCAATAAATTTGCATGAACGTCTGAAACAAATATGCCACCCACTCTCATTCCTTTTGCGCCTACCTTTTCGAGTAAAAAGCCAGCTGGAAGTTTTCCAGCAATAATATGCGCACGATCAATATATACCGTTTCATCTTCTTCAAGATCTGAAAAAAGAATATTTTTAAAAAAACTTCCTGGACATAATACTCCGGGCTTATATTTTGCCTGTCTTTTAGCAATAATGTCACGAGAGACTTCTTGTAATTCGTTTGAATCACCCGATTGCAAACGACAAAAAACTTTTAGAACAATTAGTTTGGTTTTTTTAAAAATACTTTCCCGGTAAGAAAACTGGCACTGACTATTTGTAAGAACGATAACATCGTTTCCGTTCCACACTTCAACCTTTTCCAAAATATCCGAAATAGATCGCCCATATGCACCAGCGTTCCCCACAACCGCCCCACCTATTGTTCCAGGAATACCGGACAAACTTTCCATTCCAGACAATCCCCGCAAAATCGCACCGTTTACCACATCTTCTAACGGTACACCTGCTTCTGCGATCGCAAGATTTCCTTCAAACAAACTTTTTCCCGAAACGATGTGAATGATAAGACCCTTTACTCCTGCGTCCGGAAACACGATGTTACTTCCGCCTGCAAAAATCTTATATGTGATATGTTTATTTTCCACTACTTTTAATACGTTCAACAACTCTTCGGTAGATCTCACTTGTACATACTCTTTTGCATCTCCTCCTATTCCAAAAGAGGACAGCGGTCTAAGTAATACATTTTGTTTAATTTGAGTATTCATATAAAAACTTCCATAGCTTCTTTTAATTTGTAAACTCCTGCACAAACATTTCTCCGTAAATTCCACCATCAATAACTCCGATACCAACTTTTCCAAAATCTGGTGAAAGTATATTAGCCCGATGTCCTGGGGAATTCATAAGACCTTGATGAGCAAGTGTAATGTTAGGTGCAAAAGCAAGATTCTCTCCTGCTGCTTGATAGAGAATACCAGCTTTCTTCATCCGTATAAAAGGAGATTCTCCTTCAGGGTTATAATGCGAAAAGTAACCTCTCGCAAGCATGTCTTTTGCGTAGTTTCTCGCAAGTGTGCGAAGAGAATCTGAAACAACGAGGGGGCGCAACTGCTGTTTTTCACGCTCTTTATTGACCAGATGTAACATTGCCGTTTCTGAAATCTCATCTATTTTTACTTCTTTTTGTGTAAATCGTAGATCCACCTTCTCTCCGGATGATGGATTTGGATTAATAGTTATAAAGGTAAGCGTTTCGTTTACAGCCTGTCCAAAAATACCATTAAGTTGTCGCTCAATTCCTTGTGTGTGAGAAACGAGTGGACCGCCAAGTCTGGAGCTGACGATATCTTTTTTTATACTTCCTTGTATGGGTAACGTGACAAAAAGCGTAAGAATAAATGCTGTGAAAATTATACTTTCAACAAGGGCAGGTAAGAGACCAAAAAATTGATCTACGCGATTTACCGTTTCTAATGTTTTTTTATTGTGTACTTTTTTTCCTAGTGTAAAAAGAACGAGATGATATATTCGAATAAAACACCGAGACAAAATAAATTGTGTAAGAAATCCTACGAGTAAGAAGCCAATCGCATTTGCAATTCCTTTTGATAAAGCAAAATTATCAACAAGAATTCCACCGATAAATCCGTACAATTTGAGAGACAACAAGAAGGAGAGTACAAAACTTCCAACATCTAAAATGCTTAGTAAAAAACCACGCGAAAGCCCCTCCCAAATATAAAACAACGTAATAAGAATTATAATGAGGTCAACCCAGTTACCATGAAGAGACGGTATCATTATGTCTGGCCTTTCCTTCTTCGCATTTGGCCAATATTGTACCACACGATACAATTGGAGAAACGTAAAAACTCGTGTATAATGTGAGTCCCATGATACCGTTCCCAAAAAAAATTATTGACCGAGCACATGTAAAACACTTTTTGGCTTCCCGTAAACCTAAGTGGATTCACTTCATTGTTATCACTCCAGTTATCGTCTGGCTTATTTTGGTTTACGTATTTATTTTTAAAGATCTCCCATCACCATCAAAACTTGGGCAATACGAAATTCCTCAAACCACAAAAATTCTTGATAGAAATGGTCGTTTATTATATGAAATTTTTACAGGTGAAAATCGGACACTTGTTAAGCTTAAGACTATTCCTCTTTCCCTTCGCCAAGCAACAATCGCTGTTGAGGATAAGCAGTTTTATAAACATCAAGGAGTTAACCCAATTGGAGGAATATTGCGAGCAGCATTTGCTATTGTCTCACGCCGTCAACTTCAAGGAGGATCAACGATTACGCAACAACTTATCAAAAGCGCACTTCTTACT
>CAZYQZ010000003.1:0-15988 GCA_964649915.1 uncultured Gammaproteobacteria bacterium
TTTGTTTAATTTTTTTCTTTCGGTCGTAGGGTGTCTGCCGGAAGTGCTCGCCAGATCACCCTACGAACCAGAAAGTTAGTTTATCATTCCCAAGAGATCTGCCAAACTTAATGTGATGCTGAAGTTGAAATCAGGCATCTCAAAAGATGGCCAATCACTACTAGGTTCTGAACCAACAATGTTTACATTTCCAGAATTGGAAATGTTGTGTTTGGCTCCTGCATCACCAGTTACGATTGCAACTGGATCATCTGGAAGTCCTGCACCATTGTTTTTGTCTGCATCATTTTTTCCAGTTGATGGGTTCGCATAAATACTGTTGTATAAATCAGCATTGTTACCTGCGTTCTCACCACCTTGGAATACAGCATTGTCAGATGTAAGATCTGCTTTGATCTTGTTTTCAGAGTCATAAGCATTATCTTTCACCTTAGCAACGACGTCCGTAAGACATGCGTCGCAGTCGATGTTTGCCCAGTTGAAATTAACACTGTTTTCAATGTTAGTGTCTGCCCAAGCGTCACCGGTTTGAACCCATACATCACCACCATTGTTTTTGTTGGCATCATTATAGCCAGTTTTTGCATTGGCTTTGATGTAGTTATCAACATCTGCGTAGTTGTCTTGTACGACGTTGTTTTTCTTGGAAAGATCCAAGTAAACGTGATTGTCGGACTCTGCACCGTTTTTATCAACGATGACTGAAAGAGATCCGCCATTACCACCCTGTCCACCAATCATTGCTGAGTTGGCGTTTGCTGCGGTTTTTACGTCATTTTTTACTGCTGCATCGCCTGTTACGATGGTTGTTGCACCACCGTTATTTTTACTGGCTTCATTATCGCCAGTTTTGGCGTTTGCGCTAACGTTGTTTGAAACGTTTGCGTTGTTGTCCTGGTAGACACTATTGCTATTGTCCAGATTCAATTTTGCTTTGTTCTCTGAACCATAAGCGTTTCCTGTAACATTCACGGAGGTGTTTCCTGCTCCACAACAATCAAGTGTTGCGGTGTTGGAATTCACCATATTTTTCACCGTGGTGTTAGCTGATGCGTCACCTGTTTTGACGAGCACATCGCCAGCATTATTTTTGCTAGCGGAATTGCCACCAGTTGATGCGGTAGAATTTACGTTGTTTGTAATGTTTGCATTGTTGTTCTGAACAACAGTGTTGTTACTTGTTACAGTAAGGTTCACTTTGTTTTCAGAATCTGCACCATTACCAGATACAACGAGTTGTGTATCAGCTGCGAAAGCTGGAAGAACAATGTTAGCAAACATTACTCCAACAGCTGCAACTGACGTAAGTTGTTTTTGAAATTTTGTCATTTTATATATTCACCTCCCTTCCTTATATAATTGTCCCGCCACAAGCGGAACGCACTTCATAACCGCTTTTTCTCCGCCGGAGGCGGAACAAAAAAACGGAGGCGTCTCGATCTGAAAATACAATTCAGATAGAGAAGCCTCCGTTTACGGTCAGCTAAACTTCAAATTAAGCTAGTATAGGACAGGAATATACTTATATACTCGGGGCAGAAAAAATTGAGCAGTGTTCACATTATTACCGAACAACTTTCTCTTTGTCAATACCCTTTTTATTTCCTTGAGACAATAGAGCGCTTCATTGTTCGTGTAATATCAACTTTGGTTTTTTTTATGTTGCGAACTGTAATCTGGGTGACTGTGGAATTTTGAACATAAATCTCAATACTTCCATATGGTTTAACCATGGTAAGAGCCTGATCTAGTTCGGCAATAAGAGAAGGGGATATACTTGAACTTTGGGAATTCAGCATACAATTTATTGTACTGTCAGATTGATAGATTTCTTTTCTCCGTTCAATTCTCCTACCTGAAGAATAAGCTTTTTATCTGAATCGCTTATCGGGAATCCTAATCTACTTGTTTTGGTTGAAAGTGCTTGAATAGTAACTGGATCATTGTGAATATCAGCCGCAATCATTTCTTTGTCATTACCGTTGATAACAAGTCGAACATAGTCTCTAACATTCATGTCGATCGGTTTTGTATACGAGTTAGTGATTTTAATATTTAATATCAAAAAGCCTTTTCCTTTTACTGCTAACGCTCTTTGACCTTGTACGAGGATTTCATCTCTAAGCTCTGCAGATTCAATAACGTACTTTAATTTAGTAATTTCTGTTCCTTTATCATCTTTTATAGGAAAGCTTAGTTCTTTGTTAATACTTTGTGTTGCTCTCGCTGGTTTTATGGTCACCCTATCATCCTTTGCTTTCATTGAAGAAACGATAGTCTTACCTGTTACAAGAACAACCGCAACAAGTATCAGTAGTAATAAAAATAAAGGGATCAGTTTTTTGATTCTCTTAAAGTTCATTTTAGCTTTGTCGGATTGAGTGTATGTGGATTTCGTTTGCTGATTTGAGCTAAACCAACCTGTCTTTGGATCACGCACAAATGAAGAAAAGGCAAGACTCAATGTTGAAATAGGATTCAGTGAAAAAGTTGTTAGTGCAAAATTCATACGTTTAAGAATAAAAAAGCCCTTTTTATAAAGGGCAGTAAAACGACCTGATATTAACAATCTAATCTAGACTTGTCAATAGGTATTTGGGTATATTGGCGTAGTAATTTCACCAACCTTTTTACCATTAAGTGGAATTTGTAAAACGTATGAAAGAGTATTGGCTACAGCGAAACCAACTCTAAGACCAGTATATGATCCTGGGCCTTCATTTGCAGCAATCTCTGTAATATCTTTATAATCCACACGACATTCTTCTAAAACCTCGTGAATGAGAATGAGCAAATTCTGAGAAGCTTTTGAAAGAGTTTTATTTTTTTCATGCTTTGTTCCATCGATTTCTATAGCGATGGACGTTTTTTCATTACTACTCGTATCGATAAAAAGAATAACTTTCTTTTTTTTCATAGATTAGCTTTAGAAGTTAGACCGGTATCAATTTTAACCGCACCTCTTCTTACCACCTGTATTGGTTTCTGGGTACAATCAACTACTGTAGAGGCTACACCGACCGAACATTTCCCTTCAACCACATAATCAACAAGTGAAAGAAAAGGCTTGTTTAACTCTTCAAGTTTGTAGGGAGTTGGATCACCATGAAAATTTGCAGACGGACCAAGAAGCGGTACTTCCATATTTTTTATGATTGTTAAAACAGTCTCATGGTTTGGCATCCGAAATCCAAATGTACTTCCTCCTCCAGAAATAAGGGATGATACCATATGCGTTTTTCCTTCGTAAATTATAGTTAAACCACCAGGCCAGTAAAGGCTAGTTAATTTTTGAACAACACTCGGCAGCGGAGAAGTCCAATACTTTTGGGCCATGGTAAAAGAATCGACCAGTACTGGAGTAGCCTGAGATACAGGGCGCTTTCTAATATTAAATAATCTCTCTACTGCTTCAGTCTTATCCATTCTGCAACCCACTCCGAATGCTGTATCTGTGGGTAAAACCACAATTCCACCTTGATTTAAGACGTGTACCGCCTCTTTTACCTGATTATTCTTATTCATACCACTTCCGCTCTTTGAGTAATTGTAATTTCCCGTTCGTTCTCATTTATATATTCGAAATATATATCAACACGTTTTTTTGGAAGTCGATTCCCAAATCTTTCTGACCATTCCATAATAACTATATTTTTAGAATTATGTATCCAATCACTTAAACCAATATGTTTGACTTCTTCTTCTGTAGTCATTCTATAGAGATCAACATGATATATATTTTCAATTCCCTTCTTATCAATACTATAACGTCGCACAATAATAAAGGTGGGGGATAATACACGTTTTGTCATTCCCAATCCTTCTAGAACTCCTTTTGTAAAGGTAGTTTTACCATAGCCTAAATCTCCGTAAAGACAAACAAGTTCGCCCCCTTTAAGCGTTTTTGCAAAACTCTCCCCTAGTGCTTGCGTCTGCATTTGGCCTTTTGTAACAACCTTCATGTTATCTTCATTCTATCAAATAAATGAAATATATGATATATAAAACTATGCTGATAACATACGCAACTTCGCTTGATATTCCCAAAATTGTTGAGTTTGGCAAACGACTTACTAAATTACATTTTGAATTTGATCCAGCCTACTATACATTTGATGAGGTTGGTTTTTATCCTCTTTTTTCAGATTGGTTAAAAACACAGGTAGGAGTTTACTCATCATTCGTATTGATTGCAAAAGAAAATGATCAAATTGTAGGATTTCTACTGGATTTGAGAAGCATCTATTTCCATGGTACAAAATAAAGCGCGTGGGGCATATTTCGTTTATGTTTATTGATGAAAAGCACAGAAGACTTGGCACCGGGAAAAAATTATTAGTCGAAGCAAAAAATTGGTTTAGAGCACGAAATTTACCTTACATAGAATTATATGTAAATGAAAGAAACAGAAGTGGAGATGCATTTTGGAGGTCCGTAGGGTTTCTAGATTTTCAACATTTTTTACGACTTGAGATTTGATCATGTTTTTTTCATCGTCCAACCAATCCAACCAATAGAAACTACAATGAGTATCGCTCCAGACCCAATGAATACCTTTGCTAAAAGAAGTGGGTCATTTTTTGGAGCCTCTTTAATAAGACTATTTTCTTTTAAGACCTCTGGAGGTGGAGTTGTAAGAGGTGATTGAGCTCCCAACACCTCGTTCATGTACGGAGTAATCCCAGTTACTACTTTCTGTGAAATTGTTACAGTCTTAGAAGTAGGAAGTAAAACACTGGTAATCGGCACTGTAGTACTTGTTGGGGGTTTTGGTGTATTGGTTGGTTGAGGACTTGCTGTGGGATTTGGAGTGGGAACAGGCGTCGTTGTCACGGTAGGTACAATAACATCAAGGTCTTGTTCGTTTTGAGAATCAAAACTTCCCGATCCTGCTTGTGTAAATCTTTGAATTTTAAACTTGTATTTACCTGAATTCATACAGCCACTATCATGTGTATCGATTTTCGCTTTTAATTCAATGTCTGCTGATGAAGATGAAACTGTAACTGAAGGAAAATTTTTCCATCCTTCCCCTGATGTATACGGTCCTGAAAACCAAGTTTGCCCATTCCACGTAAAGCCACAGTAATTATTCGTACTTTCAGGATAAAATACTCCTCGGAGGTAATAGATAGTGCCGTCAGGACTATCGATTGAAAGACTAACTCTCGTTTTATATTCAATACTTGGATCAGAAAGCGTATTTGGTGAAGATTCTGAAAGTGATATTGATGCTGCGAATATCGATGAAGGAGAAAAAAGAAATAGCAAAAAAGAAAGCAATATTCTACTCAAGTATTTCACTGCACGATACCTTCATATATACGTTAGTATATTTTACTGAAGATGCCAATAGAGAGACATTTTCCCATTATCGTGAAAAATAAATACACCATTTCCACCTGATTGTCCTCCTCGATACACATAAGCGTTACCGCTTTCCACTGCTCGTACAACGATGTCATTGTTATCCCACATATCATAGGCATTATGCACGCCTATTGCGTATCGCCAAGACCATGGAGTATGACCGTAACATTGTGAAATTGTCGGATTAGACATAGGCCACGCCCACGAACCCGAGCCTACTGTTTTTCTCGTAGCGGATGGTACATCGTCACATGAAGTTGCATCAAAGTTAACTTCTTTCGATGAGAGATAGTTTAATGGGTTGTCAAACCCCGTATCAAAGTTAAACTTGCTTAAATCTGCTTCTTTTAAATTGTATACCCCAAGATGTAGATGTGCACCTGTTGAAAAGCCAGTATTTCCCATGAGTCCAATTGGATCACCCCGACTTACTTTTTTAGCTACACCAGCTTGGGAAATAATAGAAATTGCCCGTTGTATATCTGAAGCCTCACGTTTCGCTTCTGCAAGTAATTGCTGATATCTGACTTCGTTGTTTTGCGTTTGTCCAAGAAAACTTTCCTTGTCTATTTTTTGCTTTGCCATCAATACCTTTTGATTTTCAAGCTCTTTTTTAAGATTTTCCTGCTCCGCCTGTTTTGCTTCCCTTAGTTGTTTTTGTTCTTCAAAATTTACTTTCGTACGTTGGGTTTGTAATAGTAACTTTTTATCGTGTTCCTGTACCTTTTGAATAAGTTCTAACCGCAAAAATAAATCGGAAAATTCCCGTGTTGACAGAAGCAGTGCTATTGGAGATGTATTTCCACGCTTATAGGTTTGAGCAATACGTTCAAGAAGTACCGTTGAAACTTTATTAAGAGAGTCCTCAAGTCCTGCAATCCTCCCTGATAAAGATGCAATAGCTGTTTCAAGTTCATCAATTTTCTTTTCCGTTGCAGCTACTTGAGAAGCTGTAAGTGCAATTTTACTTGTATAAAATGTAATTTGAGTCACGAGTGACTGGCGAGTTTTAGAGCAGGCGGTGACAAGATCACTGTAGCAGGATGATCTACTTATAGGATCACCAATTGAAGCGCAGGGATCATTCTGTTGACATTCAGCAGCATGAACGTTTCCCACAAAAACCTGGAACAAAAGAAAGAGCGATATTATGAAAGGGAGTCGTCGCATGATTGCAATAGACAAATCGGTATTTAGTACTTCAGGAAACGACGAAGAGCTAGTAGACTTCCACCTACACCGATACATATACCTATTACTAGCTCCACGACGAGAAGAAGTAGCATAAACGTAATTGAAACTGGCCAGATAGTTATCGGAAATGATTGAACCGTAAAAACGGATAGCGTTGTCACACCAGAAAGAAATGAGCCCAAAAAGGGAGTGCTATATAATATCAGTAGGTACAGAAGAACCCATGATATCGTTGCTCCTATTACTCCGTACACAAATCCCTCAATAATAAATGGTTTCTTAATATATGATGCGGTCGCACCAACTAGTTTTAATATGTCAATTTCTTCCCGCTTCAATGCGATCTTCATTCCAATCACTGTCATAAGTGTCATGAGGGACACTATCATGAGAACAGACACGATAATGACACCACCTTTTCTAATTGTGTTCGTCCAAGAAAGTAACGACTCCACAATGTCTTTTTGGTAAACAACTTCTTCTATTTCTGGCTCATTTTTTACTGAATTATATATTTCAGAAAGCAGATGTGGATCTTTTGCTTGTATCTCCAACGATGCCGGAAGAATATCTGCTGTAACCATTTCTAGGAGAAGTGGATCTTGTTTATTTTGCTCTTTGTAAATAGAGAGAGCATCTTCTTTCGATACGTATTTAGTCGCAGAAACTCGGCCAGAGGCTTTCAGATTTTCTGAAAGTATTTGGATACTTTCTTTTGTTTTTTTATCTGTAAAAAAAATTGTAATTTGTGGTTTTGATTCAAAATACGATAAGATGCCAGAAGAAAATACCGATAAAAATAAAAACGTTCCTGTAACAAAAAAGGTGAGGGTCATTATAAGAATTGCTACCGAACTTTGGTAGGGATTTCTCCTCATTGTTGTGTAGATTCCAGAGCGTTTTATCATGTATCTTTATGAATAATATGTATGAGAAGTTTTTGTAATTTTACCCCCGATAACTGTTAATACTCTCTTTTTCATGCTATTTACCATATCTATATTATGCGTTGCCATAATAATTGTTTTTCCCATTTTGTTTATTTTTGATAATAATTTAATGATGTCCCAGGATGTCTTCGGATCAAGATTGCCAGTTGGTTCGTCGGCTAGAATTATGTCAGCTTCTCCGACTAAGGCTCTTCCTATGGAAACACGCTGTAATTCACCTAATGAAAGTTGGGAAGGAAAGTATTCAGCTTTATCCTTCAATCCCACTGTATCCAGTATAGAGAGAACAGACTCTTCCATTTCGTTGGGATCTTTTCCTAAAATTTCCAAGGTGATGGCAACATTTTCCGCAACTGTTCTCGAGGGTAAAATTTTGAAATCTTGAAAGACAAAGCCAATTTTTCTACGTAAAAAAGGAATTTCTGCATCCTTTAATTTGGTTACATCTATATCGTCTACCCAAATGGAGCCAGACGTGGGGAGAACTTCACGAAAAAGCAAACGTAACAAAGTCGTTTTCCCGGCTCCTGATGGACCCACGAGGAAAATAAACTCTCCAGTCTCTACACTAAAATCTATATGAGCAAGAGCTTGATGTTTATTCGGAAATATTTTATTGACGTTTTCGAATTTGACCATTCCAGTTACCTGAATACTCGTTTATTTTGGTGATGTATAGGAAAGAGGAGTATCTTTTTCCATTTTACTGACTAACTGCGCCATAATTTGATGCTCGTGTTGTTTTACCTGCTTCATCTCATCTTTGACCTGAAGTATTCTCACAAACATTGTGCCTACTCCTAAGGCAATTCCGATAAAAAGTGACAGGCAAAAAACTGATGTGTGTAAAACTAAACCATGCGTATGATGTAGCTGTTCAAGGTTATGATATATTTTCTTTACCTTATGTGTCATAAGAGGGAAGTGATACTTATTGAACTTCGACACGTCCTACATCCATTAGCCATCCCGCCGCTTGAGCCGCATGAGTCTGTCCCCATACTTTTACCTTTTTTCCAACAAATGGCTTAAGATCAAGTATGGATGACGTTAGATAAACCGTTTGACTTTCTCCACCTGGCCGAACTAATTTGTGTGTTCCTTCGCCATTACTTAACCCGCCTTCTTGAAGGGTACCTTCTGCCATATCTTTAAAGGTTGATGTATCTGCTGAGCCTACTACCTTTTTACCTGTAGCACTCGTTGATGTAGTTATACTACTACTAGATCCAGAAGATTTATTTTTCGAAAGAATATACCCAGTCCCTACTCCTAAGAGAACGATAACGACTGCGATAATCAAAGATTTCTTCATAGATTTATTTTTTGTTTGAGACTCCTCTTCCATAGTATGGATGAGTGTCTCAGACGATTTGTCTGAAGTGAGATCTTTTTCACTTAATTTTTCTATCACAACTCAAGCATAACAACCTAAGCGAATTTTTTCAAGTATGCTTCAATGAAGTCAGCTATCTCACCATCAAGCACACGATCTGTATCCCCAACCTCATAATCAGTTCGCAAATCTTTCACCAAATGATATGGGTGTAATACATATGAACGAATTTGATTACCCCATGACGCCATTTTAAACTCACCTTTTAACTCGGAAATCGTTGAGGCTTTTTGTTCCTGCAACATAGTCCATAGCTTTGCACGAAGAATCTTTAATGCATTTTCTCTATTTTGCCCTTGATATCGTTCTTGTTGACAGGTAACAACAATACCTGTTGGTTTATGTCTTAGTCTTACCGCTGTGGATACTTTGTTAACATTTTGCCCACCTTTCCCACCACTTCGAAAAAAATCCCACTCTAGTTCGTCGTCATTAATCACCACTTCTTGCTCTCCTTCAATAATCGGTAAAACTTCAACAAGTGAAAATGACGTTTGACGAAGTTTGTCAGCGTTAAAGGGAGATTGTCGAACCAATCTGTGAACACCCGCCTCACTTTTTAGATATCCGTACGCGTATGGTTCGTTAATTGTGATAAGAACACTTTTGAGTCCAGCTTCATCTCCGGAAGTCTTCTCTACCTCTTCCCATTTCCAACCCATTCGTTCAATGTACCGGGTATACATCCTAAATAACATCTCTGTCCAATCCATTGCTTCTGTTCCACCTTGGCCAGCGTGGATAGATAATATTGATCCGCTATCGTCGTGTACACCAGAAAAATAAACTTTAAATTCAAGATCTTCGATTTTCTTTTCTACTTCTTTCCAGCTCTCTTCCAAGATAAGCGTCTCAATATCATCGACTTCTTTCAACTCTTTATTAAGATTGTCTAACTGCTTCATCTGGGTCGCTGCCTTTTTTCCATCTTGCCAAAACGAAGGATCAGAAGCCATAAGCTCTAATTCTTTAATTCTTTCCTTTTTCTTGGGTAAATTTAGTTTTGTTACGATATCGTCAAAACGCTTCTGAAGCTCTTCCATAGTGATGTATTTTCTCACAGCAGCATATTGAATGCAAAAAAATAATATTTGGATAGATATAGAATTTTCACCCTTGACAAAAAAGTGTTCGAAAACTATGGTAAAGGTAGACTGCAATGGTAGCAGTTTTTCCTATTTTTAGGACATTAATCTGTTGTAAATTTTGACAACGATGTCAATCTCAAAAATTGTTCATTTTATCCGTCATTCGTTTCGAAGATTAGGGCCAGGCTTTATTACGGGCGCAGCAGACGATGATCCTTCAGGTATCGCCACATACTCCATTGCGGCTGCACAATTTGGTTATAAACTAGGATGGCTTTCACTTTTTCTTTTTCCACTCATGACTTCTGTACAAGAAATGTGTGGGAGAATAGGAATGATATCTGGAACTGGAATAGCGGGGTGCATTCGAAAATATCACTCGAAGCGCTTATTATACTTCACCGTTTTTATCCTCTTTATTGCAAATACTGTAAATATCGGAGCAGATTTAGGAGCAATGGCAGCATCTGTCCAGATGATTGTTGGTCTCCCCTTTTTATTTTGGCTTTTCGTTATCACTATTATAACAATAGCGATGGAGATCTTTATTCCTTACAGTAAATATGTTGAGTATCTTAAATGGCTTGCTTTCTCCCTTTTTGCATATGGTATTACCGCTCTCATCACCAAACAAGACTGGGGTCAGGTACTACGATATACACTGATCCCACATATAGAATTCACTGGACCCTTTTTAATGACGTTAGTAGGATTTTTAGGAACTACAATTTCTCCGTATCTGTTTTTTTGGCAATCCGGTGAGATGGTAGAAGAAGCTATTAGAATAGGCAAGATAAAAGACTTTGAGGAAAAACCAAATATTCTACTTCATGAGATTCGCCACATGCGTTTTGATACTCGTGTCGGAATGCTTTTTTCAAACTTGATTACATTTTTTATTATTCTCACAGCAACTGCGACTCTACACAAGAATGGTATTACCGACATAGAAACTCCACAACAAGCAGCTCTTGCTCTTAAACCACTCGCTGGTGATCTGGCATACTTACTTTTTGCCGTAGGTATTATCGGAATTGGGTTACAATCAGTTCCAATACTTGCTGGAAGTATCGCGTATGCATTCTCGGAAGCATTTGGTTTTAAGGAAGGACTTGCGAAAAAATTAACAGAAGCAAAGGCGTTTTACGCTACAATTGCCATCGCAACAGTTGTTGGCGCACTTATTAATCTCCTTGGTATTAATCCAATTAAAGCTCTCTACTATACTGCTATTCTCAACGCCATCATTGCCATACCACTCATTGCTATAATAATTAGACTTGCTGATGATAAGCGAATTATCGGAAAACACAAAAGTACACCTTTGAGTCGAATTTTAGCATGGATAACGTTTGCATTTATGTTACTCGCTGCGCTTCTTTTACTTGTTCAATTTGTTTTTCCCAATCTATTTTCTAGGTAAGGGATATGTGTTCTTTTATTGTTTGAATAAGATTTTCTACCCTAGTTTCAAGTTGACCATCTGTATTCAGGCTATTTTTTTTTATCTCAACTCTCGCAACTTCATCATCTGGCTTTATGCTGTCTCCGTTTTTTCGAAATAATATACCATAGTCTTCAGAACCTAAAGTATCTATTCCGAATTGAGAATCTATATAGGTAAGTATGTTTTCTGTATATGTATATCTCCCACTTTTTAGGTCAGTGTTCATGGTGAGCGGAATATCTTTAGTATTTCGCAATATGATTTGTGATCCTTCTATATTCTTAGGTTTCTGATAGCCATCAAGGTGTATATCTGTAAAGGCAGCCAGATGATACAAGATTAAGGGGGTCACACTATTCATATACTCAAGCAGACTATAAAACGGGGTTGATGCTGTAAGTCGTGCATTACATTCTGAAATAAAGATACGCTGCGTCTTATTCTCTATAACAAAATCTAATCCAAAAAATCCCTTGTATCTTCTCTCTTGCATAAGAGTACCAACTAGCTTAGTAATATGAGAAATTTCTTCAGTAATTTTTTCATTTTTTTGAGGATATGGCCATTGTCGACCGCATGTAGTTGTTTTGTTCTGAGAAAGTATATTAATACCCGAAATTTGGAGTGCAGGATCGCTTATTAATATTTCTTTCTTATAAACACATGCATTGTTTAAAAGGGTAACACCATCTACATACCGACTAACTTTCACGTTTGTATGTGGATATTTTTTTTGAAGAAAAGCAAATGCTTCTTTCTCGTTAATTATAAATGTTGTATTTCCCGCCCATCCATGACCAAACTGTACTACATATGGTAACGAAAGCTTCGAAGCTAAAGACTGAAAGTCTAGCTGAGAAAGTATTCCAAAAAGACTCTCAATCGAATATTTTGGGAGAAAATCTTGTAATAGAGAAGCAAATGATATTTTATTTTCAAACATTTCATTAAGTTTTGTATCGTTCCCAATTTTATTAAACCCTTCCTGTGAGCATACTAGGTCGATTTTCAAATTAGGCTTGAAATATAAAATGTTGGCAGACACATTCCCTGTTTTCTCCTTAATATATCTAAGTACCAACGGATGAGAAATAAGTTGTCCAGAATTCTTGATGGTCGCCACTTTCTTTCCGATATTTTCTTCAAGGCAAAAAATATGGTTTGTCGACTTTCGTACCATCTCAACTGTTTCATCGTAAGAATTACATATGATGTGACAATTTGGTATTACCCGTTCCAACCCTGCAGCCCGCTTACAGTCGGGTGTAATATAAAAAAACTGTTGATCAGAAAAAAAAGAACTATATGTCATGAATAATTAATACTTCTTACCTGTTAGTAAACACACTGGTTTCTGCAAAGAATATCCATTCTTTCTTGCTTTCCATAATCCGGCAAGTGCGAGCGCTCCTTCATATCCACAGATTATTCCTCTCGTCTCTAACCATTCGCTCGCCTGCTTTATTTCTTCATCAGAAACCACAAATGCACTTGCCTGACTTGCATTAATCAAGCTTACTATCTCATCTCTGCGGGGTGTGTACTTTGCCACAATACCGTCGGCTACGCTTCTTTTAATTACTTTAAAGGATTTGTCGAATAGTTCTCCGATAGGATGAACTGCTTCTGTTTGAACTGCAAAAAATTTAGGAGAAGAGCTTAATTTCTGAAAACCTTGAGCAATTCCAACGAACGTTGTACCACTTGAAACTGGAATAAATATAGCGTCTATAATACCAAGTTCCTGGTCAATCTCATATGAGATTGACTCAAATCCTACACTGCCATAGGGATCCATCGATTGTCGCAAATTATATGCACCCGTTTTCTTAGAAAAAAGAAAAGCATCGCGAATTGGTTTCTTTGACTTAATAATCTTTATTCCTAATTGTGTTATTCTATCTTGTTTATTTGCGTTTATCGATTCGGCGACAAATACAGTTAAATCTATTCCTACTTTCTTACAGTAGGTTCCTGCGGATATGGCAGCATTTCCCGATGAACTAATAACAGCGTACTTTATCCCCTGTGAGAGGATTTTTGAAATTTGATACGCAAGACCCCTATCTTTTACAGAGCCGGTTGGATTTTCATACTCACATTTAAAATAAATCCCATCAATTAATCTAATTGAAGTGTCACCCTCTCCGATACTCACATGATACGTATCGTTTATTTCTGGAAAGCGCTGAGAAAATCTCCATATACCTAATTTTTCTTGTGTGATCATAGAAAATATGGTTTAATTATAAATCAAATGAATTCTATACCAAATAACTCGACTACCATTGCCTGTCCAGAATGTGATACCCCTCTTACTATTACCCCATCCTCTTTACTTGTGGGTTCAGTTGTGGAGTGTCCATCTTGTGGAACTGAAAGTGAAGTTGTTACAACAACTCCATTCAAGTTGTATCCTTTGGAAGAAGAGAAGTAATAATTTTCTTCAGAGACTTTTTCCCTGCAATATATTTACTATAGAAAAATGCTGCCGCTGGTGAAACTAAAACAACATCTCCGTTCTTGGCAAGAGAACAAGCTTCTTCGATTGCGATTTCTAGTGAATTACAGACAGTATATCGTGAAGGAGGAAGTTTTTCCCGTATACATTCTGTTAATTGACTTGGTAGTAATATGATATGCTTTACTCCCTTAAGAACTTCAACGATAAATTCTTTATAGTCAATCCCTTTTGTGTCACCCCCTGAAATGAGGATAGTATTTTTGCCAAACTTTTTAACTGCCGCTATAGTTCCCCATGGAGTAGTGCTTTTAATATCATCAAAGAATAACACACCACTAATTGTGGCGAGGTGTTGAATGCGTGCTGGTAATATCGAAAGATCATCAAGGAGGGTACGAACCTTTTCTGGAGCAATACCAATTTCTGTCGCAATGGTTACAGCACATAGAAGATTATCTCTATAGTGCCCAGATTTATTTCGGTTAATAAAATCAAATAGATCTTTCACGTACGGCGAATTTTTTTCCTTATTTCTACTACTAAAAAAAACAACACGGGAAGGAAATTGGGGATGAACACCCACTCGCAGTAAAGATTCATAGTTTACAACAGCCAACCCATTATGTGGCTGTTTTTCAAGTAAAGATAACTTGATGCGCTTATACTCTTCAAAATTAACTTCATCTAAATGGTTTGGGAAAATATTTGTAATAACAGCTACATCTGGACCTTTTGCAATTCCATCCAGGAGTTGCCGATGCGATACTTCCAGAACAAGATATTGCTCTTTAGTCATCTCGTCAAGCTTGTCAACGGATTGCATCATCCACGTATCGTTTCCTGCAAAAAAAACTTGTTTACCCGCCTTTTGAAGGAGTTGTACAAGAATATACGCTGTACTTCCTTTCCCTACGGTTCCAGTAACTGCGATTGTTGTTGCTTTTGAATATTCTAAATATAGACGTGTTAAATTGTAAAAAGGAATATCTTTTTTTGTTAATAAAAACAACTTGTGATTTTCCCGCTTGTAGAGACGCCATGACTGAGGAACAAATATAAGATCAGCTCTCTCGATACCGCTTAAGTATTCTTTTCCTGTATATAGAGTAGTTTTTTGTATATCCTCTGAAAATTTTTGCCAGGCTTTTTCTTTATCAGCTTGCCCGATTCCTTTATGCCACAATTTGTAATTCTCTTCTAATTCACCCACTTCACAGTAATCATGACAAACAATTGATCTTACCCCGTGTTTTAATAGAAACGGTAGTACCGAACTTGATTCGCTTCCGGTAATACCAACGATGTGAATCGTTTTATTTTTAAGCTCGTTAATATCCATCAATAAACTGGAGTCTCCGTATGGAATCTCCCCTCTCCGGTAAATAATATTTATTTCCAAACGACATTCCATCTTTCGCTTTCTCAAGCCAAGATTGATTTTCTAATCCATTCACAGGACTCGTAATCCTGATTATCCCAAAATGCACTCCTTGAATTTGCGTCTCGTGAGATGAGTGCAAATATTGAATGTATTCGCTTGTCTTTTCCATAACGATGAGCACATGCTTACCACCTCGTATTCGAATAAGATCTAGTACCTCTACATCTTTTACCTGATCTATTGTGCGTGACACATTTATATTTGTGAGCATATCAGCGTTCGTCCTGTTAATACCGCCTAAGAATACATCTTCAAGGCGGGAAACGCTTCCTATTTGTTTGGTATTCACTAAATATTCCAATATTCGGTAGACCAAACCCGAACAATCAATACCAATTCTATATCTCTTTGCAATTTTCTGGATTGACTGGGCTGTTATAGTTGTAACGTCTTCTCGTTTAAGAACTTGGATAAGCGCTTCCCGTATCTCTTCACTTGTTCCTTTTCCGTTGAATTCTCCCCGAACTGCAACTTTATCATCCACTAGTTTGTTCATCCAATATGGACAGGGAATCTTGATTCCATAACCAAGATCCATAGAAACGTAACGATTTAGAAACTCTAAAATTGAATACTTATTCATAAGAAATGAAGCTTACCAAAAGATGAGTGCCACTGTACCTAATCCTGCTCCCAGA
>CAZYQZ010000003.1:15998-19045 GCA_964649915.1 uncultured Gammaproteobacteria bacterium
AAAAAACCCACCTAACACATCGGTAAACCAATGCTCCCCCAAATACACTCGACTTATAAACATCACAATGGTAAATATAATTATTACGCAACTCCAAACCCTTTTATTTATTTTTTTAAGGACAAACTGTTGAATTAGGAATAAACCGATTATAAGAAAAAATGAGGAGCGTGCCATGTGACCAGATGGATATGAATAATTTGTATGAATGTAACTACTTGGAAATGAAAATCCTAACATATATCGAAAAAACATATGGGGAGGCGCTGGATGGAAAATGATCACTTTTCCTGCCAGTTCAATTATAAAAATGAAAAAGAAAGAAATAATACCTAAAAAAATCTTTTTCTTTTTCAGTAGGAGAAAACCAAATACGGTAACTATCAAAAACAGAGTAAATTCCACAGACCCGAGTAGGCTAAAAAGAGAGAAAGGAAAATCAAAGTGATGGGGAATCTTATCCTGAAGACGCACCGTTGTGTCGAAATCAAATTGTTTAAAAAATCCTTTGTTCACCCAAAAAGAAAACAGTACGAACAGGGAAAGGAAAATAAAACTTAAAATAAACGCGTTTGTCCTTTTTTGGAGAAAATCCATAGGTTATTTTATCAACCGTAGTTGATGATTTGAAGCTTGGACAGTAATATACTTACCCGTAGGTATATAATACTTTTTTTTATAATCGTAGGTAAAGGGCACGTTTTCCAGTTTTGCTCTTAATATCATAATAGGATCACCATGTGAAACTGCCACTATTTTTCCTGCTAGGTGTTTTCGTGTGACCTTCTCAATGAATGCAAGCATTCGCTTCTCTTGAGATTTAACACTTTCCTGCCCATTACGTTGATATTCTCCTGAATACATTTTCTCTTCAATCTTTTCACGAAATTCTTTAAGTGGCATACCTTCTCGTGCCCATTTTGATTCAATTAAACTCCATCTAACTATAGGGGTGCAATGTACTGCTTTTCCGATTATCGCTGATGTTTGGCGAGCACGAAGGAGGGGGCTTGTATAAACATGCTGTATCTTGTGTTTCACTAGTATTTTTGCTGTGTCAGACACTTGTTCTATACCATTTTGTGATAGTCCAAAACCCGGTAACCTACCGTATAATACTTCTTTTGGATTTGCGACCTCTCCATGCCGAACAAAATAAATTATTAGTTCCATAATATGCTTTCAAACTCTAACACTTGAGCATCCCAATTAAATAACTTACTTCTTGTAATAGCATTTTTACCAAGTAAAAGACGCTGTTTACGATGGGTAAGGAGTTGGAGAAGAATGTCTGCGAGCCTCGTGCTTTCTCCTGGACGAAATAACTTTCCTGTTACTCCATTCTTAATGAGAAATTCAAGACCACCGATCTTCGAGGCTACAACACATGCTCCGCAGGACATTGCTTCAAGAGCTACGAGTCCAAACGTTTCGAATTCAGAAGGTATGACTACTATATCCGCAGCGTTATAAAAATAAACCAATTTGTTATGAGTAATACTGTTTTCAAATGTTAATATGGCTGATAGTCTTTTCTTGTTAATAAATTTAGAAAGCTTTTGAATCTCTGGAAGTTGCCAAAAATTCTCTTCAGTATCATTCCCTCCAATGAGAATAATCTTTAAATTTTTGGTAAACATTTTATCTTGTAGTTTTCCAATCGCTTCCATTAATGTATCAATTCCCTTCACCGGGTCAATTCTACCTACAAAAAGTAGTACGTTGCTTGTTTTTTCAATATGTAATTTTTCTCTCGAAATTTTTCGAGAAAATGAGTAAAAAACCTTCTGATCAACGCCAGGAGGTATTACATGAATTTTATTTTCCTCTGCTGCATATTTTTTAATCAAAATTATCTTTTCCCATTGCGTGGATGCCACAATTTTATTAGCACAGCGTGCAATTTCTTTTTCTGCATTAAACCTTCGGTTATCTTGACCTCCTGAATAATCTCTCTTCATCGTTTCCAATGTATGAAATGTATGCAACCAAGGAACATTTACTTGTTCCTTCAAATGGATTGCGACAAGCCCTGAAAAATAGTAATGCGAGTACAACGCGTCATATTTCAAACTATTTTTTTTTATATATGTATTTATTTCTTCTGAAAATTTACGTGTTTGCGAATACAACTCATTGATAGGATCATCATAGTCTTTACCTGATTTAATATGAATATATTTTACGTTTCTATTTTTCTGAATAGCTTCATGCGCATTCTGTGGATGACTTCGAGTGAATATATCAACTTTATACCCCTTTTTTGCTAAAGCCTTTGCTATACCTCGTATATAAATATTCATTCCACCAGAGTGAAGTATGCCAATTCTGACATGAGGACAAGACCAAAATGATAGTAACGCAATTCTTTTTTGCTTCATAGGATAAAAGATCGGTATATTGTACGGGATTTATGGTGTATGATTCAAATCGTTGATGAGATTATTCTCTTCAGTAGAAAGCTGGTTATCTATTTCAACCATATGCTTTTCTTCTCTAGATAACCACTGATTATTCTGAAGCTTTTTAAGTATTCGTTCTGCGTTCGATTTCCGTGTATAAAGGGAGGTCAGTAGTTTATCTAGCAATTCCTGATTTACTTGTTTTTCACCCTTAAGCTTTTCCCAACTTGGGATTACCCTATTAAGATTTTCGATGAGTTGTTTCCATGCAGCAATGTCTTCCGATTTATAACTTGGTGGTACATATCCGCCAAAATGCACAACAACTGCTTGAACTGGGCAATGTGAAATCTCACCAACAACAGCTGCTAAACCGATCTCCTGATATTGACCGCTTAAAGCAAGTGATTTAGTTTGAGGAAAATGAAGAATATTATCTACTAACTCAGAAGCATCATAGTAGCCTCGGGCAATACTTTCAGCATATAGGACATTATCATAACCCGCTTCTTCAACACTTTTTTCAAGCCCATACCCGCTTCTTGTTGCTTCGATTGAGAAATCATCCGTTCGTATCATTACTTCTGCCCTTTTTTTTGCGGAAATTGAAAGATACGAGTTATATTCTAATGATTTCACCTTCTC
>CAZYQZ010000004.1:0-7476 GCA_964649915.1 uncultured Gammaproteobacteria bacterium
ATAGTAAGGCGAAAAAGTATGTTGTTTCGCATAATACAGTTGAACTCCCTTGGAACAATTCTGAGCTAATTACAGGAGATGTGGTGGCAAAAATAAAAAAGCTTAAAAATACAGACGGTCCTGACCTATGGGTATGGGGCAGTAGCAACCTTATCCAAACTCTCCTTAAACATAACCTTATAGATAGAATGTACATTTGGACATTTCCCATCACTATCGGCACTGGAAAAAAACTATTCGCCGAAGGCACATTGCCAGAGCGATTTAAATTGACTGATGGAAAAATTACCTCAACTGGCATAATTTTTGCCACCTACGAACCCTCAGCACTGCTGGACACAGTATCAGCATAAGCCAATATTTGATTGATCGCTGAAAAATTGATCCATCTTTTTAAGATCCAATATGTTGATGCTATTCCAAATTGTTCGAAGGTCGTGCACTAATGCCTGCAGATTCCCTACCCACTCATCCTCAGACAAACAAAGATAGAATCATACTCTATCCTTTCTATAAACCTTTTTGCAACAATCCAATACGGATACTTTTTGTTTTTCGGAATTTTGAATTGCTTGTGGATTGTATTTGCGTATGCCATTATTGGATTATGGAAAACACGACTCAGTCGTTCATTGACGAGCCAATAACTCAAGAACCGATTCCCATAAAATCTTTCAATACAATAAATCGATTCAGAATAGTGACCATATTGATTTGTATTGTATTTGTATTTGCTATTTCAACACTTTTGCTCGTCTCAAAATTGAATACCAAAAAATCTGAAAGTACGAATAAATCCGTGTCTCAAAAACTAACACCATCCGTCACAATGATCCCCTTCGAACAGACGATGAACATAATAGGAATTCACGGATCATCGATGATTCCTAATTTCCTTGATGGTGAATTTTATTCAGTTGACAGAAATTATTACATCTCTCATCCTTTACGTAGAGGTGATGTCGTACTTTTTTTTCTTCCATCGAATGTTAAGTACGCTCAACCCATTGAGTATGTAAAGCGTGTTATCGGACTTCCGAATGAATCTATAAATATATCCACTGGCAAGGTGTATATCAATGGAGAACCACTTTCAGAACCGTATATATCTCCCGACATTAAGACAACAATATTTCCCGGATCCTTTATCCAAGAAGGGGTAGAATTTACTATCCCTCACGATCAATTTTTTGTGCTTGGAGATAACAGAACACATTCCTCAGACTCGCGGGATAGAGGATTTATTTCCAGAGCTAACATTATCGGAAAAATCAGTACCCGAGTGGAAAACTATATTCCACCAACTTCATCGCCCGAACAAATGGAAATAATGAAGAAAAATGATCTGATTGAATCTGTCGGGCAGAAAATAGAAATAATGAGGTCAGTTACGGATATGTGCTCACATTTATCCAGTTTCCAAATTCGTGAGGTAGGTTGTATTTTAAATGATGAGAGTACATGTAATATGCGTAACATGACAACAGACCAGCTTGAGAAACTATCCAAACTGACAGAAACTGCAATCACGGACTGTCTACATTACCAGAATGAAAATAAAGCTAACCGGTCAAAATGAGCCAGATAATAATCAGTATATATAAAAAGTTCTAACGTCTTCCACCATGGGTTGGATAAACGCCCCCCCTAATTCCAAATAACTTATGTTTCCACATAATCGGTGATTTATATATAATCATCTATACTCACGTAACTCAGATTTGAAACTGAGTTACTCAGTATCCACCCATCTAACCCGTTTTGCTGCCCTTTACGGTTGCAAACCGGAGTAAGATAGGTATATATGTTTGTAAAAAAGAGTAGTTATAACCCTTCACTCATCGTTGGAAAATCGCCGATTCTAAAAATACGAGGAATAATTGCAAACCGAGATTTTAAAAATGGAGAAGTCATTGAAAAATGTCCAGTTATTCTTGTGCCAAAAACTCAGGAGAATGCGCTCAAACAGACAGTTCTTTGGAAGTATTATTATGAGTGGAGCCACAAATTTCACTGTATCGTACTCGGATACGGAAGTCTTATAAATCATTCCTACACACCCAATACACGATATGTTTTCGACTATCGCAATACATTATTGGTTTATAAAGCCATAAAAACTATAAAAATTGGGGAAGAGATTCTCGTCAATTATAACTTCGAGCCACATTCCAAAACTCCCTTAACTCCCGACCTTCTGGATTTTAATAAACATGTTCCACAATAATTCTCACCCAACTACTTCCCCTGCGAACTGATTGTAATAAGATTAGAGATTAAGTACCATAGCTTGTAGAAGAACAGGACCAACTTTACTTAAGAATAACTAAAAATGATGGTCTTATTTTCGTATGATGAAAACAAGATTGATATTTATAATAGTAATCACAATCATTATGTTCGGAGGTTTTTTTTGGCTTTCTCAAACAAAAAATTCTCCTCTAAAACTCCAGACTACCCCTACACCTTCTGTCACCGAAAAGATAACTGTACAACCCACGATTGATAATAACGATTTAAAACAGGGTGGAAGCAGTTATACAGATCCCAATAATGTATATGTGTTCCTTTATCCATCCGATTATAAACTCGATACTCAAAACGACGGAAGATACACTCGAATTTACAAAACGGGTCCGACCCAAAAAGGACAGACCGAAATATATGATGGGGTGTTACTGGTCTTTGAGACAATCACTTTAAATGGTGCGACTCTTCAAGAATGGGTGGATAATAGTATTCTATCGGCCACGAAGGATGGCACATCCACAGTGACAGTGCCTGCAAAAGGGGTCACGATTAGTTCATATTCTGGATTTACATATTCCATGCACGGACTTGGTGAGACAAAATATTATGTATTACAAAAAGACTCACGCTCAACAAACGCTGTTCTGATCGCTACACTGGTAAGTGATCCTCAAAACGTGGGCTTTCAGAAGGACGTAGATAAAATTCTTTCAACTCTTGAAATTCTGAAGTAATAATTCCCTACGGTAACTGCGCTCTGAATTAATCAAGAGGGATACTTACTCTGTGGGGATAAATTTGAGTGCAGCGGCATTGATACAATACCTCTTCCCAGTGGGATCTGGACCGTCATCAAAGACGTGACCCAGATGACTTTTACATTTCTTACTTACCACTTCTATTCGTTTTATTCCAAAGCTATTATCTTCTCGCAGCTCTACTGCGTTCTCATCTATTGGCGCCCAGAAACTCGGCCACCCAGTTCCCGAGTCAAATTTCTGATCTGATGAAAACACCTTTTCACCACAGTCCGGCGTGACGTAGGTTCCTTTCTTATGATTGTCCACCATATCCATATGACTAAACGCCGGTTCTGTTCCAGCTTCCCGCAGGATATGAAACTGTTCTTCTGTTAAAATTTCCTTCCATTCACGGTTTGTTTTCCCACCGTATACGTTGGTATCAATGTTGGATTTATTTTTTGAACTGTTCATGAGCACAAAAATAAATATTCCAACAGCAAAAACAAACGTACCTGCATATATATATCTATTCATAATGAATATATATTTATTTTATATCAATACCTATTCCAAAACTACACTGTCGATTTTCAGGATATCAATATATAAAAGCTACCCATTGACTACCAAGGCGGGTACATTAAAATAACAGGAAAGGAGAAAAAAATGGCTCACAAAGAACATGAAATACTCATAAAAGAATTGGCTCAACAAATGGAGCCAATTCTTAATAAATCAAACCACGCCATGTATATCTATCTTGATGATGAACATAAAATCTGTAATAAGAAATTTGCAGATATGCTCGGATATAAAACAGTTAATGAATGGGTGAAGAACCTCTATCCCATAAGTGATGTCGATGAGAGTGATCAAGACAAAGGTATCCAGGCATATATGAGTGCTTCACGCAATTTCCACGCATCGACACTTCCTGCTACATGGGTGCATAAGAACGGTAAAAAAATAAAAACGCTCGTAACGATGGCGCCTGTTTCATATAAGGGTGAGATTTTTGTCATACACTATATCGTCCCTGCTGAATAATTTCATGCTCAGTAGAATTTATAAAGCTCCTTTTCATACAGATAGATTTGTTTCTTGCGATCTTTCGGGTTGATTTCTCAGATAAGGTACTTCATAATCAAAGCTATGAGTGATATAAAAATGGCGTTTCTTCTCTCGTTCATTCTTTTGATTGTCGCAGGCGGTGGAAGCGCATTTATGGTTTATCGCGCTAAGCAAAAAAATATTGCCGCACCTGTAGTCACTCCATTTCCAGTTACATCACTGACCCCACCGGTACAACTTACACCTACCGCTACTTCTTCACCCTCGCTTACTCCAACGATAAAAAAATGAAGCTCTACCTCGTAAGAGTGTGGTAATTTCAAAGATTTAAGCGAGCGAAATCCGACAAAGGCGGATAATTACTTGACGCTCACTACTTCTGTATGATATTTTGCTATCAATGGTAAATTCCTCACAAGAAAAATATCTTCTTCCGATTTTTACCGTCCTTGCAGTCTTCGTAGGCCTTTTTCTTTATGGTAAATTTGGTCCCCCTTTCCCCATCTATCAGACTTCGTACATGAAAGCGGACACTTTCTCTGTCAGCTGAACTGGAAAAGCATATGCCAAGCCTGATATTGCCCAGGTTAACTTCGGAGTAACTGTATCTGGAAATAGCATAACTACAATTCAATCCCAAGCAAACGAGAAACTCAAACGAATTACGGATGAAATAAAAAAACTTGGTATTGATGAAAAAGATATAAAAACCACGAACTACGATATCAACCCAAACTATACGTATGTAAATGGAAGCAACAGAATAGATGGATACTCGGTAAACTCGACTCTTCAAGTCAAAATCAGAGATTTTGAAAAAGCAGGAAAAGTTATAGACGGGGCAACCGCTCAAGGAGCAAATCAGGTAGGTGGGCTTTCATTCCTGGTAGATGATCTGGAAGTATACAAAGCTCAAGCCAGAAAAGAGGCAATCGAAAAAGCCAAAAACCAAGCACAAAATCTCGCAAAAGCAACAGGAATTCGTTTAGGACGAATAACGGGTGTTTGGGAGAACCCTTCAGATACACCCTCCTATGAACCTCGGATGATGAATGCACAAATGGGTGAAAAAATGGCAGATACTTCCATACAAGCAGGCCAACAAGAGATAGTTGTGACTATCAACCTCAACTACGAAACTCGTTAACCTTTCTAAGTATACCCTATAGTTTCATTCTTCTTTCTTTTTTGATATACTTTCAACTCTTTCATTTGCAAATAACAGGATTTTAGCATTCTTATTATTTCCATTTGGAAGGCACTTTAACATCCCTAAAGCTACAACGATAGTCAGAGGAAATCTACTCACAACCAACATAAATGTGAGTATATATACTTCTGACTATCAATCCATAACGGCAAGCAGATTGATACAACGAAGTAAAAGGAGAATTTTTTCTACTTTTAAAGCTTGCCAAAAACTCAAGGGGAATAACTGTGCGAAAATATACGATATTAGGCTTATTACTATGCCTCATTCTAGGAGGTGGACTATTTGTGTTTTTAAACACAAATGAAGCCGCAAGGAGGGTGGTTTTCACTCCACCCACTCCGACGCCTAATTCAACGGAGGTCTTACAACCAAATGAATATGTACGCATACGCGGCGACATGGTCTGTCTCCTCGATTACTCGACAGGGCATGAGGTGTTTGAAACAACCACTCGTATACCGTTCTCTGATTCAGATGGAGGGGATCGTGGTGCGACCCGAAGCGTAGTTCACCACCTCCTATGGAGGATGCCGAGTGAGAAAGGAGCGGGATGGCGCGCAGCAGATGTCATGGATTTGCCGAACCCACGAGACTTTGTTTCATGGAGAGAATGTAATTCACCATAAAAGATGTAGCGCGTATATCTTTACGAGAGGAAAAATGAAAAAAAATTTCATAACACGATACGGTAAAAGTCTGGTTGTATGCGTTGGGTTACTCGCGCTCGTTGCACTGATTGCATGCGCTAGTCCACCTTCACCAAACGGGGCATCTAATACGCCTGCGCCGACACTAACCCCAGCTGTCCCACGTCCTCAACATGTAAAAATCTATGGGGATTTGGTCTGTCTGGAAGGCTATAACGATGGGGACGTGAACGAACAAATCGTTCATGATACAAATCGAATCGGGGGAGTCTTTCAAAGCGTAGCGTATTACCATCTGAAATGGAAAATTAAAGGTGGTGTTCGCTCTGAAACCGTTCTTGGTCAATTGATCCCCGACCCTCGAGATTATGTCTCATGGGATGAGTGCGGTCCATAGCTTTAGGGATGCGTGGCGGCTGGGAGCCGAGGAAGGGACACTTTTGTCCCACCCTTCCAGCCGCTACGTATCTTTTCACATCCACTTTCTGAAGGCTACTTCCTGTGTCATAATAAAGTATGCCCCATATTCAGTCACCACTTTCTGTACTTCGTCACAGAGATTTTCGCCTTTTATGGCTGGGACTTCTCATCTCTCGAATAGGAAGTGAGATGCAGGTTGTTGCAATAGTCTGGCATGTCTACGTTCTTACCCATTCACCGTTCTACTTAGGGATCATAGGAGTTTCTCGGTTTGTCCCGATGCTTGTTTTCGGACTTTTCGGAGGAATTGCTTCGGATAGCATGAATAGGAAAAAAGTCATGCTATATTCCCAAATAGTTATGGCATTGTGTTCAGTCATTCTTGCAGCAACTACGCTTACTGGTCATATAAATATAACATTAATATTTATTATCCTGGCGATCAACACGATAGCTACAGCATTTGATACTCCTTCACGCCAATCTCTCGTACCACTACTCATTCCAAAAGATGAGTTCGTGAAAGCAATTAGTCTAAATACCATCATGTGGCAGTCTGCAATCGTTCTAGGACCGTCACTTGCTGGGTTTACTATCGCCTATGGCGGTGTAGGAACAGTATATGCTGTCAATACCGTGTCGTTTCTTGCGGTTATAGGAGCCTTGATTATGATGGGTCCAGTCTTGCACGAGCGGACAAAGGCACATCTATTTGACCTGCGATCAATGAAGGAGGGATTACGATTCGTCTTTCGCACGCCTCTTATCTATTCCGGAATGTTCCTCGATTTCATCGCGACATTTTTTGGGTCAGCCTCTACTCTTATGCCTATCTATGCGACAGATATTCTCCATGTAGGTGCACAGGGACTCGGATTTCTCTACGCAGCACCTGCCATAGGAGCTATCGTCTCAGGACTCGTTATTTCTTCAATTCACAGAATGAAAAATCAAGGAAAAATCTTACTTATTTCGGTTACGATTTACGGTTTGGCAATGATTTTGTTTGGAATATCACACAACTTTATACTCTCGCTTATTTTTCTAGCAGTTGCGGGCGCAGGAGATAGTGTGAGCGCAATTATCCGGAATACGATTCGTCAACTGAGTACACCTGATTATATCCGTGGTC
>CAZYQZ010000004.1:7486-18598 GCA_964649915.1 uncultured Gammaproteobacteria bacterium
ATAAACCAGATATTCTTCTACGGTGGTCCTCAACTCGGAGAAGTAGAGGCAGGATTTGCAGCAGGACTTTTCTCTACTCCATTTGCAGTCATCACTGGTGGTATCGCAACAATTGTCGCAACCCTCCTCATCGGATATTTCACTCCGAAACTTCGCCGGTACCAAGGACATGAGTTAATTACATAATGAAAAAAGAAAAATACCTTTCAAATCGAAAAAAAATCAATAGTATTGTTATTTTCTTTACTATAACGATGTTTATCGCATTAATCGGGTATTTATATTACTCTAATCATGATATAGAACTTATCAAAGGGCCGCAAATCTCACCAACTTCCACTCAAAGTCCACCCTTACCTACTCCATCACCTATCCGGGAAAAGGCAGTTGTCGTAAAAGTCTTTGACGGAGATTCTATTCTTCTTTCTGACGGGAGACAAGTACGATATATCGGGGTAAATAGTCCTGAAACGGGCGGAAAGACTACGAGCAAGGAGTGCTTTTCAGACGAAGCAACAAAAGCAAATACCGCCCTTGTTCTTCAGCAGACTATCGAGATGGAAAATGATAAGAACGATACAGATGTATATAAACGTCTCCTTCGCTATGTCTACGTAGACGGAGAAATGGTAAACGACTTTCTTGTACGATGGGGATACGCACGAGCTGAAAAAAACTTTCCTGAAGATAGATACAAATCACAGTTCATAACCGCTGAAAAAGAAGCGAGAAGTCAAACTCGAGGTCTTTGGGGCAAATGCCACTAAAACCTCACCAGCATCCTCTCCTAATAGGAGAGGAAAAAGCAGAGGTGTGAGAATTGACTTCTTTCACGGCTAATTCTACACTGGAATTATGCAGTTTTCTAAACCCAAAATCCTGGGTATTCTCTTGTTTGCTGTAGTAAATGGTGCAGTTATCACTATTCCTTCTCTTATCGCTTCTCGAATGGATCTTACATTACCCGTGGACCGGGACGTGCAAACAAGAAAAAGTTTACCTATTCAAAAAAGCCCGTCGTTATTTGGTGAAATACTTGCGCGTGAGTACACCCAACAGGAGAAGGAACAGATTCAAAGTATCGCTCTTTCTAAAAGTGCACATAGTAATGTCCTAGGAGCAGAAAATACGCTCCTTACTCCCACACTACCTCCTAATTTGGATCTTATAGGCCTGGTATCAACCAGAAGCGGAGAGATAACAATAGCGGTCTTGGGTGACTCGATGGTAGATACTCTTCAGAAAGACCTTCCACAACTTCGCGTACTTCTTTCCCAAGCCTATCCTAATATTACTTTTACGCTTTATAACTATGGTGTGGGTGCAACAAACATAGAGCAAGGACTTACGCGACTTACCAACGGATACGACTACCTAGACGCGCATCATCCTCCACTTCTATCAACTAATCCACATATTATCGTCGTAGAGTCATTCGCATATAATCCATGGAGTAATAGTAACGCTGATCTTAACCGACAGTGGGTAGCACTCAATACTATTTTGGACACTATTAGTACCCGCCTCCCGGAAAGTAAGGTTGTGCTTGCTGCAACCATAGATCCTAATAGTAAAATCTTCGGAGATGGTGTTCTAAACTGGAGTACTGCAGATAAAAAAAATAAAGCGGTAACAATTCGCTCCTATCTACAGAACATAATAAATTACGCTGGAAGTACGAAGCTTCCTCTTGCCGATGCATATCATGCAAGTATCGACCCAGATAATGAACCAGAGGGAGATACGAAATATATAAATGGAGGTGACCATCTTCATCCATCGGGAGAAGGCGGATACCTCTTCTGTCGAAAGATCGTTGAAGCTATCATCAAGAATAATCTGATACCGAAATAAACCATTATGCTAGACTGCCCAAACTGCGGTGAACTACTTTCTCCTCTCTTCGTGCACGATAAAACACGAGCAACCGGTATAGAACTGGATCATTGTATCCATTGTGGAGGTACGTGGTTTGACTCCGATGAAATCAATAAGATTTCTTACTCGGATATTTTCAAGATCGCTTCATCTACTCTTATCAAAAAAAGAGAAGCACCTTGGGGAAAGATGGAACGTCTCTGTCCCCGTGATTTTAATACTCTTTCGGCCAAAAAACCCGAGTTCACCCATGAAAACATTACGATTGAACAATGTCCGAAGTGTCGCGGAATGTTTCTCATGGAAAAAGACCTAGAGAAACTAAAACTTGCCCAAAACGTCCGGGAACACGCCGTCAGACAGAACTTCCTTTCCGTTTCTTACACAAAGACAATTATGCTTACGAGTATATTTGGCATACTGCTTCTTGCTTCTACGTTTTTCACACTTACAAAGAGTCGTAACCAATCTGGCACAATTCAAGCAAGTGAAGAGGTGTATAGTGTGGTTACTATCCCCCTTCCAGATCAGGGAGAGTCAATATTGTTTCTTACTAAGAGCTCACAAAAGACTTCGCTGGAATATTGGAGTGACCCAAATGATAAGAAGGAAATTGTCATATCTTCGTTTGCTAACACCTCTCATCAAGTTACGTTACACAATCTTCAAGCAAATACCCGATATATATTTCGTATAAAGTTGTCTGAGGCAAACCAAAAACCAATATATTCGAAAGAGTTTTCATTCACCTACAATGAATAATTACAACTACTACCCGAAAAAGTCAGACTCTTACCAACATGTCGTCTTTACAATTCTTCTTTTCTTTATTGCTATCAATATCCTTATTTTAGATATAAAAGTGTTTTCTTCTGAAAATTTCCAGGTATCTGAAATCACAACAGCAACAACCACTTCATCAGCTGTTGCGGTTCCAGAAGTTGCTCCATCATCATCAGTTCCATGTTCAAGCTCTTGCACGCGGTATATCGATCAGACACTCAAGCAACAACTAACTCAAATCCCAGTATCACCATCAATTCTCATACCAGCAAAAACGGCAACGCTTAAGGAATATTACATTCCTCTTGGATCGGGTGACACTCAAAACAACGCATGGGAAGATATCACAACCACCGATACCCTTATCGATACTGCGAATTACGATGGAATAAAAGAAGTATATTTTATCGCAACGCTGAAGAATCCCACTCAAAATGGTCGTGTCGAAGCACAGCTCTATAATGTAACTGATAAACATGTCGTCTACGGAAGTACGCTTACATTGGATGGTCCTCTTTCTCAAACACTTACATCTTCTAAGATAACGCTCGATACAGGTGGCAAACTCTACAGAGTCCAACTACGTAGTGGTCTCTCAGCTCCATCCTCTGTCGATACAGCCAAAATCCGTATTCTCGCTCAGTGATCTCAATTTTTGATTATCCTATAGTATCTATGATATAATTTGTAACCCTTTTCGGGTATTTTGTTGCACATTAACAATGGATGGGTAAATATGGCGCATATGCGCCATAATCGTATAACGGAATCATACTTGAGTCTGTTTCAACAGACTATACAACCTCAGGCTTATGAGCCTGAAAGGAGGTCTACTGTGTTAAAGAATCCACTTATTGCTGGATTACTGTTTTTCGTTTTGTCGTCTGTCTGTGTTTTAGGTCTGACGGCAGCATGGCAGATCTTCGATCTGCCACCGGTGGTCATTAATTTGCCAGCTACAAGAGTTCCAAGTAGTTTACGTGTCACACCGACATCCAAAGGGGTACAAATACAAACCCCTACGGCAACGTCAGCAACGCCACGACAAATGACGCGTACACCAACCTTGGCCTCACTTCCGAAGGAGTACTTAGTGCAACCAGGCACACTCCTTTGGACAACCATCTCGGATATCTCTGCAGCTCCTGAAACTGGAACTGCACTGCTCCCAGGAACCAAGGGGCAAAAAGTGAATGTCGATGGTGAGATACAGGTAAATTCGCGGGTGTATTGGCACATCTGCGAGCAGAAGGAAAAAAATCCTTGGTGCGGGTATATGATAGCACCTGGATTAAAGCCAAGACCGGCAGTCACAAAAACATCTGTGCTGCCAACTTTTGCGCCAACCGTTGCGCCTTCTCTCACCCTTTCGCCAGATGATGAATTCATCTTCGGCGCTAGCAGTAATGAAGAGCTCGCTACTCCATCGCCGACAGTTACGTTCGGTGTACCCGTGTCGTCAGGGGTAGATTCGACTAGCGGGAAATCCAGCAACTCGATAACAGGACTTCTGATTTTAGGAGGGCTAGGTATTACCCCTCTTCTATTAGTTGTCCTTTTTATTGTAGTGTTCTGGATTTATAACCACTTCTTCCGACCCGGTGATGTGCGAACGTCATCAGTCGATATCGACGGAATGGCAAACGCACAACTCAAGTTGGGAAAAATGACATGGTGGCAAGCCAAAATGGGGAAAGTTCTCCAATACTGGCAACCCTACCAAATACGATTTGGAGGACGATTATTCCAACTCGTAAACCCTCACGACGTCAGAGGGTATAATCAAGGTCATAGCGGTGGCGTAGTCAAGCTGGTGATAATCGCTGTTATCATCGCAGTACTTGCCATAGCTAGTCAAGGCGGCGGACGTTAATAATGAGGGACCCTGCGAAATGCATGTATGGGTCCCTCTCTCAGGAACAAATGAGAAAAAGATGTGAGTAAATACTCATCGCATTCTATGCGCGATAGAGATGTTTCTCTAAGGTGTTTCATAACATCTTTCTTTTTCATTATTCTTCGGTCTTTTTATTATGAAACCAAACGTTTGTTTGATTTCAAAAAACATAAGACCGAAGATGCTGTTCCCTTACCCATCCATTGATAGTGCGCATTAAATAAACCTATGCAAATTGCTGAACGAGTACGAGATAATACATTTCAACTTCCGCTTCCTGAAATAGAAGCTCCTTTAAAGTATGCAATCCTCCCTAATAATGTTCATGATTTAAAAAATAGATTATCCACAGAAAAGATTAATTTTGCATTACACCCATCCTTGTATACATCGTTGGGTAACCCAATACGTGACGAACGATTAAATACTGAAGAAATCAATAGACAAATAGCATTCCGAGTTGTACGAAAAAACAAAGTCGAACCACCCACATATGCTGACGTAGAAAGGTTTTCAATCAGAAATGATGAACGTGCTCGACTCGTACAAGAAATGCAACGCATGGGAATGATCGGGGTAACTGAGTTTTGGAGGAAACAATCAAATAAAGATGCTCCTATCTACCCTTTTGATAATCTTTTCGGACACCTTACTGCACCCTACTATTACCAATACTTAAGAAATGGTCCATATGAAAATGAAAGAGTTCGCCCCCCTGTTGGATTCTCTATAGACACTCCTCAAGGTATCTATCATGTTGGAGAAAGACCAGACATTGTGTCAGATACAGTCGAGGCTGGAGGAGTAAAAGTAAGAAGAATTGTAAATTTTACATATCAAGCCGATCTTACTAATCCAACCCATGTCATAAAACTTGCTCTAGCTGCGATTTCGGAGAAAGCTAGAATAACCTCCACAAATGAAGATAAATTAGTCAGACCGTTTCTCTATGATTTTGCAAAAAAAGCATATATAGAGTTGAAAGATTTCGACGAAACTACTCTGGTCCGCGGTATTATTGCTACTGCAAAGGCGATGGGAACCTCTACCGGATCTCTTATATTGAATAAAGAAAGTAATAAAAAAAGACGAGAAAAAAGAAAAGAACAAAAAGCCAATTTTGATATGCCTTTGAAAGCTAAACAAGAACAAAAACAAATTCCAGGTTCAGCTGTCATATATGCAGAACAGGCAGCGACTGCTTTTGATGAAGTAGCAAGAAATACTACGTGGGTAGAATATCCTTTTGAATTAGAAGAGTACGAGGTAGTGTGATAATTCTAAACCCAACTTCTTACAAATAATGTACGGTGTAGCCCACATATTCCATGTTCTCGAATAGCATTTTGGTGGTCTTTGGTTCCATATCCTTTATTTTTCTCCCACCCATACCGACTATGTGTTTTACTTAATATTTCCATCATATTATCTCTATATACTTTTGCGATGATTGATGCTGCAGCAATTGAAATACTCTTCGTATCCCCTTTTGTAATCCCTTCTTGATTCGCGGGTCCAATACCTGGAACTTGTTGTACGTTAAACGCATCAACAAGAAGATATGGTTTCAATGACTGGATATTCGCCAGTGTTATTGAAGACTTACGAGAAGAAAGGATATCTTGTGCCGCCTGGTGATACACCTTCATGATAGCTTGTCGAAATGCCCGCTCAACTGCGGCTACTATTCCAAACTGATTGATAAATGATACATCTGTCTCTCCAGTTGCAACATAAAAATGGTTTTCGATTTCACCTTTTAACTTCTCCCTTCTCTTTGCTGTGAGCTTCTTGGAATCATTAATTCCCAAAGATACTACCGCTTCCATATCTCCATGATTATCTTTTAGTGCTGCTGCACCTGCGAAAACTGGACCAGCCACAGCACCTCTTCCCACTTCATCCACACCGATTATTAACGCAAAGTCATTCTCATAGCATTTCTTCTCATATGAGAAGTCAGGAAGTCGCATAGTTGTAATCCATACTGTTCCTATTATAATACCGTGCACATGCCTTCACCCGTTGAACAATTTGAAAGACGAATCCAAAGCGCAATAGAAGATATCCCTATACTTACTCCTTCCGTGAGGCTCGATTGTGAGAACGCAGTGAATAGCACTTCAATTCTTTCTACTATTCATCAAGTCGACCGAGATGGTCGATTTCATACGCTTATTGATGGATCAGTACAATTAAATTCTCATGGAGATAGACTATTACGAGCTACGAGAAGGTTATTGAATACATTTACAATGCAGGAGTATTTAACACGTCATACTGATTTACAAACTGAGGTTTTTATCCAAAATGATTGGAGACTTCCTCCTAGTTCGAGTAGCGAACTGGTTCACAGATTTCAAGCAGGCGCTTTTTCATTCATAAGCGGAGCAGTATATCAAGCTGACCATTCATATCACTCAATGCCCAGTGAAGATGAGTCTTCTATTCCAATGAGTACAGTTCCGGAATTATTGGGTATTATTACCGCTACAACTATTCTCAACGGTCAGAAGGAGGACGACACATCACTGATGTACGGCGAATCTTTGATTACTAGCCTTGCTAGCAAACTCCAATCACGTCCAGAATTCTTCTGGGGAACAGATTTCGGTACTATAGAAGAAACTTCTGCAGGAGAATTTCCTAACTACCCTCAACTTATAAGGCAGGACATTACCCTGCTGACTGAGTAAAAGATCCTCAAAGATTGAGGTTTTTAAGGTATGCACGCAGATCTCCATTTATATCTGGGTGCTTTAATGCAAAATCGATGACAGTCTTAAGATATTCAAATTTGTTCCCAGTGTCATAATATGTGGCATTGGTGATCTCGCATCCGAGAACTGTTTCTATCTGTATAAGCTGATCTATCGCCTCAGGAAGCCATAGTTCTCCACCACGCCCAGGGGTAAGATTTTCAATAATTGGGAAAATTTCTGGAGGAAGGATATACGCTCCATGTGCTGCCAAGTTGGAAGGCGCTTGATCTGGTTCTGGCTTTTCTACTATGTCCTCAATTTCAAAAACGTTCCCTTTTATCGGTTTTACTTTAGCGATGCCGTACCTCGAAAGATCTTTCTTTTCCTTTATTCGCACAGCTGAGATGACAGGCTTTCCGTACTCCTCATAGACATCAATCATCTGTTTCAGTCTGGGTGGTTTAGAATATATAAATTCATCGCCCCAGAGTACAGCAAAAGGTTCGTTTCCGATCACATCTTTTGCACAGAGTACTGGAGTTGCATTGCCATATGGTCCTTTTTGCCTTACATAGATGAAGTTGGCCATATCTGCAATTCTTCTAACTTCCGCAAGTTCTTTCTCTTTTCCTGCCTCCTCTAACCGCTTCTCCAGCTCAAATGGATAATCAAAATGATCTTCAATTGACCGCTTGTGCCAACCCGTGATCATAACAATATCCGTGATTCCAGACTCTACAATCTCTTCAACTACGTATTGAATAACCGGCTTATCAACGATCGGCAACATTTCTTTCGGCATTGCCTTCGTCATAGGTAGAAACCTCGTACCGAAACCCGCTGCAGGAATTACTGCTTTTGTGATTTTTTTGAAATTTTTCTTCATAAAAAATAGAATCAAGAATATGGTTCAGTATAAAACCGCACTTCATACTCCGTGACTCTTACTCCATTTTACACCACTTGATTGCCGCTTCGTCAAGTATTAAGGCGGAATGATACCATACCTATTTTGGCTTTACAAATACGCTTTCTCTATGGTACACTAAGAAGATATGGCGAGTGTTTCTCCTGTGGTTTTTCTAAAAGAAGTAAAAGCAGAACTTCTGAAAGTCACCTGGCCTACACGTCAGGAAACAATTAAATTGACGGTCATGGTTATTGCAGTTTCACTTCTTCTGGGGACATACATTGGAGGACTAGATCTTACGCTTACCAAATTGACAGATTTACTGATTAGGAGATAATACATTATGGCAGATAATCAACAACCAGTCGTGCAAACAGAAGAGCCAAAGGCTGAAGAAGCAACCACTACTCCTGTTGTACCGGCTGTAGATGAGCCACCAAAAGGAAAGTGGTTTGTCGTACATACCTACTCTGGCCATGAAAATAAAGCTGCTGCCGCACTCAAACAGCGTATAGATGCGATGCGACTCGGCCACAAGATCTTCGAAACAGTCGTCCCTACCAGAAACATCGTTACAGTAAAACACGGCAAGAAAGAAGAGAGTAAAGAGAAGATATTCCCAGGATATATTCTCGTTCGAATGGATCTTGATGATGAGTCATGGCTTGCAGTCAGAACCACCCCTGGAGTTACCGCATTTGTCGGAATGGGAAACAAACCCACTCCAATCTCAGATAAAGAGGTTGCAGCAATCATGGCATTCATGAAAGTCTCAGCACCGAAGTTCAAAGCTAAATTTACGGTTGGTGAAGCGATCAAGATCATCGACGGGCCATTTGCAGACTTCTTAGGAACTGTAGAGACGATTGACGAGGCTCACGGAAAAGTAAAAGTTCTCGTTTCTATCTTTGGTCGAGAAACTCCGGTCGAGCTGGACTTCCTTCAAGTCGCAAAACTATAACTTTCAATTAAGAGTATTGTCTTCCTCTTTATAATAAGTCATCTTTTTAAAAGTGTAGAGAGTCACGCAATTTATCCCTACTGAATTTAGTATAATACCCGCAACGTATCTCAAACTTTTGGAAAATAGCATCCAGATAGTCTGAAATAGGTTGCTCGTTAACATCCTCAAATGAAGAATCTAACTTATTTCCGGCATTATGCACGAAATACTTTTCGTGCAAAAGTCCGGAAATAAAAATACCGGACTGAGATAGTAGGAATAGAGGTTACTATAATGGTACGCCGAGTAGTTTTACTTGGGATAGTCATAGTTTTCTTTGGGATCGGAGTCTTTTCAGTGCCAGCCAGGTCAGCTTCATGGGCAAATGCTGACGTGGAGGGTCTTGTCAGACTCCTGGCACGGATATCCAACGACCCAGGACTTTTGGATATCGTTGTCTTTCCCTTTGAAAATACAAAAGGCGATCCAATGTGTAACGCCTCTTTGTATCTGAGAGGAGACTACGAACTTCCAGATCTCCTCAGAGATCTGGAATCACTCATTCCGTTGGGTCTCATGGATTACCAAGACCCTAGAAGTGTTGAGGAGCACAGATTCCATTTCCAGTTTCCCTGCAAAGGAGCAGAAGGGAAACTGAAGTTCAAGTCACCCAAACGAATCCGGGTCTCCCCGGAGGAAGAAGTCGAGGTTTTGGGAGATGCTTCAATTGCGCTTCCACAAACCGGAAGTTGGAATCTACCTACCCTTCCTGGCGTTCAAGAGCCACTGTCTCTCTGGTACTACTTTGCAGCAGGTCTTCTCATTTTGGAAATACTCATTTCCCTTATGGGAAGAGGGTGGATACCTTTTGCTCGTGGATAGAGACCCACACCACAATCTTCAGATGAGGATCGGGTGAGCCGTATGCTACACAAAACACACATACGGCTCACTCTATCTTTATAGTGAGAGTTACGAAGTAAAAGTAATTATTTTCTTAAAAGAAATTCAGGCTCACCTCGCATTGCATGCTTCACTGCGTCTTTAAAAATACCCATGTTTGCTCCAGATTCTTGAACACCTCGCATGATTGTGACCACTGCTCTTTCAGTTGGTTTTACATCTTTTCCATTTCCAAATTCAATCGAACAAATAGGCCCTAACTCCTTATTATTCAACTCTGCATTCTGGAACCACCGGTTATTTTTATCGCTCATCGTGCCCTTTTTATCGTCTTTTTCCCATCCATGACAGGTCTCTTGAATAAAAAAGACAATATCAGGATCGTCGATCTCGATAGTGATGGATGGTTTCTCAAGTAATTCCCTACTCTTTTTCATCATCTGCGGAGAATCAAACAAAAAATCGAATTTATCGATTGGATTAAATGGATCAACCATTTCCTGTTGTGATAGCGTCTCGATCATAGCGAGGCTTACTATATTATGAAATCCCAAGAATGACAATACCGATAAGTGAGCAGATAATTCCTATTTTTTGTTGTTTCGTCAGTTTGTCTTTGAATATAAAGCGAGATAAGATGACAAACAAGACTGGTGTTGCCCCCGCAATCGGCACAACAACCGAGGTATACCCGCGCATAACCCCTAAATTAACAGCAAGAAAACCAACATTGGCAATGATCCCAAATAGTATCGCGAAGTAGAGTTTGCCGATTTTCAAAGAATCTTTTGCTTTTTTCCGTATTGAGCGAAAAGGAAGAAGAACAAGAAAGGTGAAGTTAATGGGAAACCAAGCCCAAAACCACCCAATTTCCTTAACAGCAACTGAGATGAATCCATAATACACTCCCCAACACATCATCGCAGTGAGAGCGTATACGATACCTTTGTCTGCAATCAGTGTTTTGACTCCGTGATAATGCATATCAGATATCTTAAGAGACGAAAGCACTATTCCCAAAAATATGAAGATCAATGCTACCACCTTCAACATTGTCATGGGTTCGTGAAAAATAAATACTGCAATAAGTACAGAT
>CAZYQZ010000005.1:0-7766 GCA_964649915.1 uncultured Gammaproteobacteria bacterium
AATATGTTAATAGCCAATGATGTCCCAGAAATTATGGGACGAGTAAATGAGAACGAAAACAGAAGCAAGATTTTGGTAAACACGGAAAGTAAAGAGGAGGCGGACAGATTATTTAGTGGTCTTTCAACTGGCGGAGAAGTAGAAGGACCGATGGGTGATAGTCCATGGGGCTCATATGCAGGTATGTTTCGTGATAAATACGGTATTGAATGGATAATAGAATTTTCACCTAATAAATGAAATGAGTAAACTAATTACATGCATCTGGTTTGCCAACAATAACGGTGAAGAGGCAGCAAAATACTACATAGATACGTTCAACGCAGCTCCTGGTGATCACAGTGCAAAAATGGGAGATATCACAAAAGCTCCTAAAGCAGTAGAAGAAGTTTCAGGAAGACCCCAAGGATCTGTTTTAACTGCGGAATACGAACTTGATGGAATAAGCTTCATGGCTCTTAATGGAGGTCCTGTTGATCAATTCAAACTTACCGGTGCAACTTCATATATTGTGGAGTGTGAGACACAAGAAGAAATCGATTTCTTCTGGGGAAAACTCTCAAGCGTTCCTGAAGCAGAACAATGTGGGTGGTGTACAGATAAATTCGGAGTCACATGGCAGATTGTACCAAGAATCCTAGATGAACTAATGCGTAATCCTGAAAAGGCAGAAGCAGTAACTACTGCATTTATGCCAATGAAGAAAATTGACCTTGAAGCAATCCGAAAAGCTGGCGAATAAAGCTACAGCCAAATACATTTGGCTTGTTTTTTTCCAAACTCAATGAGTTTATTTTCATAAAATAGGTTCTAACATTGTCTCTTTCTCGGAGCGGAGTAAAAAAACTGTTCTTCAAACCTTCCTTTAAGAAAAACGATTCCAATAGTTATGAAAAACATGCTTCAAACACTATAATGAAGCATGTTTAGTTTTCACAACAAAATATACGGTAAACAACATCGGAGGGTAGTCTTTATCTTGGCGGGTTGGGGAATAAAACAATGGATGATGGCGATACCAGCGGTCCTTCTAAAACGAAAAGGTTTTCAATGTATTGTTTATACATACGATGGTGGAGACCTAACAAATGATCTGCAAAAAATACCGAATGAATTTTTTCAAGTCCGTGATAGTGTTCTAACCAGTATAAAAAGTCTAAAAAAACAAGGACATGAAGAATTTGCTGTTTTTGGCACGAGCTTAGGAACAATTCCGGCGCTTCTCGTGGCAAATAAGTCTCCTGAAATTTCTAAAATAATCATTAATTCATCTGGTAGTAATTTAGTAGAAGCCGTATGGGGTTGGACAGGAGCAATGAGCAGTATTAAAAGTAAACTCATAAATCTAGGGTATACAAAAGAAAAAGTAAAAGAAGCTTTATCAGAAATGATGCCTGAGCATAATATAAGTAATATACAAAATAAAAAAATACTCTTTTTCTATGCTAAAAACGATGGACTTATACCGCCCATTTTTGCTCAAGATTTAGCTTCAAAATTATCTCTTAAAAAGAATAAGATTGAAATATCGGTCAATAAACATGTAGGTCATTTTCTCGCAACCACAGTCAATCTATTAAAATCTCAGATACTTGCTGATTTTTTAAATTCATAATAGTAAAGTACTATCTGCTTAAAACCACCCTTTTTTAGCCTCAATTTTTATTTGCCCCATATAAGACAATCGAACCTGATATAATCCAATTTATGAGAAATGCCTTGATTCTCCATGGAACAAACTCTAATTCTTCAGAGAATTGGTTTCCTTGGTTGAAGACTGAGCTTGAGAAAGTTGGGTATAAGGTGTGGGTGCCTGATTTGCCTCATGCCGAAAAACCAAATATTGAGAGGTATAATAATTTTCTTTTCTCAAATAAAGATTGGGTATTTAATGACGAGTCTATTATTGTTGGTCATTCTTCAGGAGCGGTAGAGATACTGGGACTGTTACAAGCACTTCCCAAAAGTACCGTAGTAAATAAATGTGTATTAGTAGGATCATTTAAAGATGATCTTGGATGGGATTCTCTTAAGGAATTGTTTCTTACGCCTTTTGATTTTGAAAAGATAAAAAAACACTCAAAAGAATTTATTTTTATCCATTCAGATAATGATCCATACTGTCCACTCGAGCATGCAGAATATTTATCACAAAAAGTAAATGGAAAACTAATAGTAAAAAAAGGACAGGGTCATTTTAGTGGGGAGAAAGTAACGATTTCTGAAATATTGGAAGAGCTGAAATAGGTTCCGGTATTTTCTATCAGCGGAGCATAAAAAGATTATAAATATACATTACAATAAGTTAAATTAAACTCAAACAAACGGAAATACTATGTATTACTCATATAACTGTTCATATTGCTCTCGCCTCTTTTATACGTACAACCAACAGCGAAAATATGCTGCGATAACTCTCTATGAAGGAATCAAACAACATCTCATAGACTATAACGAAGATCATAAGGAGTATGATTTTGATGAGCATCCATCTATTGAGGCAAACCAAATGTATGAACGGATGTCAGAACACGAGTATGCTCCACCCGGCGGATATGTGTTGTAAAGAGTGACGATATAAATAATCGTGTTAATCTTTATGTTCTACTTTTAGAATTATATTTGGTTTTACACCCGCAATTGCTGGTAAGAGATGGTTGAGAACTTGTTCTGCTGTCATTCTGAACAAGTTTCCCTTTGCTGATATTTTCACCCATCCTTTTTCATCTTTATAATATTTCTCTGTGAATTTTTTTGTCCCCATTGAAATGAGATAACTTTCATTTTTCAAATTCATGTTCAAATTTTAACATACCATGTTCTAACTTCGTCTATTAGACAATGTTATAAATCCAAACTATAACTCCTCGAGAATAGTATATTTCAAGTAAGGGCTTCGTACCTGATATAATCTAAACATGAATATGTTCAAATCGACAAAAGCTGTGAGCCCGGAAGAATATATAACAGCTATTGCGCAACCACGACGAAACGATGTGGAAACGATTCATGCGTTGATTCAAAAAACTCTCCCTTCCCTCAAGCCACATATCCTTTCTGGCATGATCGGGTACGGAACATATCGCTACCGCTACGCCAGTGGAAAAGAAGGAGATTGGTCACTGATCGCTCTTGCCAATCAAAAAAATTATATTTCTCTCTATATCTGCTCTGTAGAAAAGGGAAAATATATCGCTGAAGAGTATAAAGAAAAATTGCCTAAAGCAAGCATCGGCAAGAGCTGTATCCGCTTTAAGACTCTTGCGGATATTGATCTTTCTATACTTACGGAAATTATTAAAAAGGCGCAAAAGGTAGGCGGAGCCGGACAAGTGAATAGTTAACTTCACAGGTCTTTGAGTACCGCTTAGAAATGGTTTTTGTATTATGACTAAAAAAGATGTTTCAGATACTGTCGCGTATACACTTCCAACGGATTGGCGCGGAAAGGTCATGTCGCGCATTCGCGTGCTTATAAAGCAAGCAGATCCAGAAGTGGTAGAAGATGTGAAATGGAAAAAACCTTCAAATCCTGCAGGGGTACTCGTTTGGTATAAAGAGGGGATGATCTGTACAGGCGAGATCTACAAGAAACATCTGAGATTTACATTTGCAAAAGGTCCTTCTCTGAAAGATTATGATGTGAAAAATCTCATCAATATGTATCGCGCTATTATTATTCATGAAGAAGACAAGATAGACGAGACAGCATTTAAGGATCTCATCCGCGCTGCGGTGGCACTGAATAGTAAAGGGAAGAGTAAGCCCTCGAGTCCATAGAAAAATAACACACGCATAAATCAGCCTCGGATATATCAAAATAAGTTTTGGTTTTTCTATCAAATGGAGCGAAAGAATTAGCTAAAGCAGTTGCATTTTTTCATATTCAGTATCGTTCTCTGTTCTTCAACTGAATGCACCATTTTATCCTGAGTATCTGCACCAGTAGCAAGTTTTCTATCCAATGATGAGCGGTGAGTGTACTTTCTTTTCTCCATTTCTTCTACTTCCTCTTGATGTCGTGTATATAACGCTGCAAGTTTGTTCTCCCACCGCTTGGTTTCCGGATGATTTCTATACCCTTTTTTGTCTTGTGTTAGTATCGTCCAGATTGCGTGTAGCTCACGATGCTCACCAAGGAGATGTTTCCTGCACAATTGGTTTGTCGGGATATCCCAAATACGCATGGTCCTAGTATAGAGGAAATTTTTCGTTTTTCTATCTGTTGAGAGATGTCATATGGTTTTTCGACCAAACTAATGAGGATTTGGTAAAATACGTACTAGGTTAAACTTATAGAGTTAAACATGTCGACAATTCATTTTCAAGCTAAACTATTTACAATTGGTTCATCGATTATTCTGAGGCTACCCTCGAGTGTAAGCGCGAAACTTCCATCACGAGGTATGACTTTCGTGTCCGGAACTATGAATGGCGTTACTATTCACGTTCCTCTAGAGCCTGATGGGAAAGGAAGTCATTGGTTTAAAGTTGATAAACGTATGAGTGAAAAAGCCCATGGTAAAGCTGGGGATACGGTAGAAATGACAATTGAGCCGACAAAAGAATGGCCAGAACCTACAGTGCCAGAGGATTTGAAAAGCGCTCTTAAAACTACCTCACAGGTAGACATACTATGGAGAGACATCACGCCGATGGCCCGCTGGGATTGGATTCGCTGGATAAGTTCAACCAAAAATCAGGAAACACGGATGAAAAGAATTTCAGTTGCATTTGATAAGCTTAAGAAAGGGGAGCGACGACCATGTTGTTTTAACCGTTCCCTCTGTTGTGATCCTTCCGTATCGCACAACGGGGTACTCCTTGAACCGGCACAACCACTATGAATAAAGCTGCGATAATCATAAATCCTGATTTACCAATTGGAATACTGGCCAATGCTGTTGCGTGTATCACGTCCGGTCTCTTTTTACAGGGAAATGAGTATGTGGGTCCAGAGATTCTCGGTGAAAACGTCACATATATTCCAATAACTAAAATTCCAATTCTTATTCTAAAACCAGGAAATAAATCATTAATAGAACTGTGCAAACAGGCTCAATCCTCAGGATTAAAATATATGGCGTTTACTCGCGAGGGACAATCAACAACTGATTACAGTTTGTATGAGAAAGCAGTAGCTGGCAAGCCTCTTGAAACAGTAACGTTACTTGGAATAGGATTGGTAGGTCCAGAAAAAATTGTAAATTCTATCGTAGGAAGTTTACCGATGTTACGATAAAGAATACTTACAATGTCCTGGACTTATTAAGAAATAATCACAACGTTTTTAGCAAGCGTTTTGAATCTCTCTCCATTTTTCTGCACGACAGTAATTGTCACATATCCAGTCTTGCTGGTTTTGATATCGCGTACGATACCAGATTTACCTTTGTGGGTGCCAGCAACAACATTGCATCGATCACCATCTGTAACTTTATTTGCCGCAGGATTGATCATATATGTTAGTTTACGAAAAAGGTTCTGGAGTAGTCTAGTAGGTAGAGTATCTGGGAATAATTTAGATTTGTACTGATTATATAGAGTGATAATAGTCACACCAAGTATCCAACTATTGGATATATAATTACATAATGAAAATTAACGCTGTGTGGCATCTGAAAAATAGAATGCCTAAAAATCCCACACTTGATCAACGAATCGTGTGGCATCTCGCACATGCCAAAAATTGTTCATGCCGACCGTTGGGCGGAAAAATCTTAGAGGAGATACAAAAGAGAAAATTGCTATGACAAAGCAGTTCCGAAAAGATGCATTTCTCTGGGGATTTATTCTTTGGCTTATAGGGTATTTGCTTGGTATCATACTTTTTATGGCAGTGCCACATACTCTCATCGGGTGGATCCTTACGCCGATAGGCATACTCATTACTCTCTGGGTATTAATAAAGAAAGTGAAAGCAAATTCGTATCACTACTTCGTGTTACTTGCTCTTGTTTGGTTTTTCATTGCCGTTATCTGTGACTATATCTTTCTTGTCAGAATCTTCAAGCCGGCAGATGGATATTATAAGATGGATGTGTATCTTTACTACGCTTTAACCCTCATTCTTCCTCTTTTGGTTGGTTGGAAACGCGGTATGCGAAAGTGAACGATTACTTGGTAGACTAAGGTAGTATTTTTCTTCGCCTCATATTCTTGTTCAGAGACGCTTTCTAACTTTTTGGTACAATAAAACGAATATGAATGTCGTTGAAGAAGGAATCACTTTTGAATCGAACGATATAAAGGAAAACTGGGCATATCAACTTTCTGAATTGGGATATCCAGAAGAAAAAGGTTTGTCTGGTAAGGGAGCATACGTGGTTGTGATAGATCCAAATATTGAAAAGAAAAAAACTCAAGACCCAGTGTTTCGTCATACATATGATTCAAATGAACCTACCCGACGTGAACACGGCTATAAAATTGGCAAAATAATTAAAACATTATTGCCAGATGCAAAAGTAGAGCTTGTCGGGATTGGAGATGGAACTACAGGAGAAGTTCCTTACCAGATAATAGAAGCGGTAAAACGAGGGGCAAGTGTTATTAATCTATCATTCGGGCTTGAAAGTGAGTATTCAACGACAGATAGAGACATCTATTTTAGACGTATAGTAAACCAGGCAGTGAAAGGTGAGGAGAGTCCTAGTTTTAATGCTGATGTGAAAAATTTAGATGAAGCTCAAGGGCAATTAAATACTTTACAAATGGCAAAGCTACAAATCGCGCATGCGTTAGATTTTGCTGAAGAGAACGGGGTAACAGTCATAGCCGCATCTGGTTATGGGTTCCTTGATACCGATGCAACCTCCGCTCGGTATCCTAATGTAATCATGGTTGGGGGAATAAACAGTGATGGCAGCTGTGTCGATACGCCAACAAACGCAAGGGTGGATATTTATGCACCTGGAGATGACATGACTGTTAATCCTGATTTCAAACGGACTAAAGATCATGCCAGTCATTCCTTTGCTGCACCAATAGTATCAGCTGCCGCTGCAATTGCTGGAGGGATATACAACAAAAATCTCCATAAGACTAAGGAAGTAGTTTTATCTGCAACTCAAAAAACGAATGGTTTAAATGTAATAAATTATCGTGTTCTTACAAATCATCTACTACAAGTTCCAAAAGTATAGGTTTATCAAGAAAATTTTCTATTGCAAATATAAGGAAAGTTGAGTAGAATCGTAGATATGAAAATGAGTCCTGTTGTTCATTTTGAAATGCCAGCTGTTGATAAGAAGCGTACTGCAGATTTTTACTCCAAAGTATTTGGATGGAAGATGACGCAGATGGGTCAGGAGATGGGAAATTATCTTATGGCAGCGACTACCCAGACTGATGCAAATAATATGGTTGTGACTCCCGGTACAATTAACGGAGGATTTTTTGATAGAAAAGATGATGAACTAAGTAGAGCGCCTCATGTTGTCATCGCAGTTGAAAATTTAAAAGAGAGTATGCAAATAGTTAAGCAGTCCGGAGGGAAAATTATGGGATTAGTCATGGATATTCCAGGGATTGGACAGTATGTCTCTATTTCCGATACAGAAGGTAATATCGTTGGTATGCTTCAACCTAGTCCTCGCGAAATGGTAAAGTAACCCTTCATGCTCTTTGTGATTTGTATTAATATTTCCTTTACGGTTTATCTTAATTCTCCAAATCATTTGATATAATTTGTTAATGAATCCTAGAATACTACCTGTTAAGCCTACAATACAATTTAGCGATTTAGAAAGAATTGATATTCGAGT
>CAZYQZ010000005.1:7776-18104 GCA_964649915.1 uncultured Gammaproteobacteria bacterium
AGAAGAGGTAGAAAAGTCTGATAAATTGGTTAGACTGAAAGTAGACTTTGGTGAATTTAAAAGAACTATTTTAGTTGGATTGAAAAAGGAAAGAGAAAACCCGCAAGAAATAGAAGGGAAGCAAGCCTTGTTTATTGTAAATTTACAACCTAAGGAAATGATGGGTGAAGTTTCGGAGGGTATGCTTTTTGATATCGGTTATTCAAATAAAATTATTCCTGTTCTTTCTATTCCAGAAAAAGAAGTTCCTAACGGTGTGAATGCGGGATAAAGACCACACCTCTCAATTAAAAAGTAATTTAACTCTCATCTCACATGCTATACTCCCATTTGTGAACAAACTCTTGCCATCGAATAAAATATATATCTCAGACTCAAAAATAACCAAAGCCGGACGAGGTGTTTTTGCACGAGTTGATATAAAAAGAGGAGAGGTGATTGAGAGGTGTCCAGTGATTGAAATTCCCGAACATATTGCTGCGAGTGTAAACGAAAGCATACTCGTGACATATATTTATTATCTCGGTAAAAATAAAGAACGGTTGATGCTCGCGCTTGGGTTTGGCTCCATATATAACCACACCGATTCCCCGAATACCAAGTATGAAGAAAAATACGAAGAGAGACTGATTGAGTTTATCGCTATAACGGATATCAAAAAGGGTGACGAAATCACGGTGAATTACAGTCAGGGTCAAAGCATTACAGCTCCTCTTTGGGTCAATACTGCGTAGTATTCTTACAACCTTCAGGCACAAAACATTTGAAAAATCCTATAGTAGATTGTTATCCTGTATCCTTCCTGGTATACTGAAGAAGAACCTACAATGATTAAACCTTTTTTCATCCCTTCCTCTACTTCTATTAAGAAATGGGCATATCAGAAATCAAAACGTAAATTCATACCAGAGTGGGACGAGCAGATAACTATCATGGAGCATGCAGATCTCTTACTTACCCTTGTAGAAGATCAGAATTGTCCTCAGAGAGCATTTCTCCTTAAATGTCTTTACTCACTGGTTGGATCCAGTGTATCAAAGCATGTTGATATGGATATGGAGAAGATCAATTTGTTACTTGATAAAGCGCAGTCCTCTCCTGACCAAATTATCCTGAACTGGGTAAGAAGATCACGGATTATACTAAGAGATCTCAAAAAATTTGATTATACCGAATGGTGTAAGGGTGGTTTTGCGGAAAAAGATTTACCTTCGGTGAACTAGAAATATAAAGAGTTTAATTCTCAGCACCACTTCTTCTGGAAGTATATATCCACTTATTTTTCTAAATCCAACTCAGTGTCGATTCGAACCTGCATAACAAATTCGGGGACGTGTGAAACCAGAATCATTGCACCTTGGTACTGATCAAGCGCCTGAGCAATAACGGGAAGATGACGGAAGTTTATGTGATTGGTAGGCTCATCAAGAATGAGTAGTCCTGGTTTTTGTAACACAAGACGGGCAAATGATACCAAACCTTTCAATCCTTCGGAAATTTGGCCAATCTGAGTATTAAAAAGATCTGCCGTGATAAGAAATCCGGCAGCCAGAGAGCGTAATTGTTCCTCGTGTGCATGCACTCCTGATTCGACAAGCGCACTTGTGAGTGACTCTCGTATCGTGTCGTTGAAATTCAAGGTTGAAAAATCTTGGCGGTAATATCCTATACGAATATCAGGATGGATAATCGCACCTGGATTTGTCCTAAGCACCAAGGACTCAAGCAGCGTGCTCTTGCCGATACCGTTGGGCCCAGATATGAGCAGATGCTGTCGCTTCCCCAGGGAAACAGTGACCTTTTTGGTAACCACTTCGTGGTTTTGCAGGATGGATAGGGAAGACATGGTTAACACATCTTCATAGATGTCTTCCTGTGCGGGGATAGTGAATGGCCGGATGGTTTTGTCTTCTTTGCGAACGGCAACTTTTTCACTTTCTAGTTTCTCTGCTCTTTCTCGCATTTTCTTAGCGACGAGTCGCATTTTTCCACCTTTATTTGCGAAAAAATTAGCCTTTTCCTTATTCTCTTTTATCCCTTTTTCCATAAGAGCGTTTTGCCTATTTTCTTTTTCTAGACGCACTGCGATTTCTTCCACCACGTCATAATAGTTGCCCTGATACTGTTCTACTGTATGAGTGAACGTATCCAGGTATAATACTCCTTGAGTGAACGCATTTAAGAAGTTGGCATCATGGGATATCACGACACAGGATTTTTTATAGTTGATGAGGAAATCTGTCAGATGAACTATACCATTGTAATCTAAATTATTGGTCGGTTCATCCAAAAGAAGTACGTCAGGATTTTGAATAAGCGCTGCAGCAAGAAGTAATCGTGCTTGTTGTCCACCGGAAAATGATTTGATTTTTTTGTCCAGAGGTGCGTGTTGGTTTACTACCGCAAGGACTGAACTTATACTTCGTTTCAACTCATACTCTTTCAGACCGGAATATGTGTAAAAATAATCCTCAACAGTACGTTCTCGATCTTCACTACTCATAACTTGTACTGCAGTTGCTACTACGAGGTTTGTACCCACAGAGACAGTTCCGTCAGAGGGTGTAAGTAAACCAGTCATGAGTTTGAAAATAGTACTTTTTCCTGCCCCGTTTTGACCCATGAGCGCAACTTTCATGCCTTTGCGGATAGAAAAACTTGCTTCATGCAAAATTGTTTTGTCATATCCAAAAAGAAAGGACACGTCGTTAAATCTGATTATTATTTCGTTATCTGACATAGATATAAGCTCTTATGAATGACAAACTGTAATTTTACCATATCTAGAGTGTATTTACGCGAGGAAGACGAAGCGTGCGGTAGGTATCTAAGAGTATATAATGCGTATATGGAGGAAATACTGCAGTTTTTAAGAAGAGAAAAATATGTTGCTCTCCATGCTCAACCTCGCTGGCTACGAGTAGTAAAGTACCCTGTTTTTCTAGGTATAACTGTACTCATTGTATATTGGAAAGGATGGGTAGCGGCGACGTATTGGGGTATCATCTTATTTACTGTAGGATTAAGCGGACACTTCTTTTTGCGATGGATGACACATGGGTGGAGAAAATCATGGGGACCATATAAAAAACTCAAAAAACTAAAAGACTAGTGTCGAATTACATACCCCATCCATCGTAAGGTTTTTTTACCATGGTGTCTTTGATACACTTTATATATGAGAAAAGCGAAAGATGTAGATGAGTATATTGCCAATGCTCCCCAAGAGTCCCAAGACAGGTTAAAGAAGCTTCGGAAAATCATTCAAGAAACCGTGCCTCAGGCAGTAGAAAAAATTAGCTATGGCATGCCCTACTACGAATATAAAGGAAGACTCGCGTACTTTGCAGGTTATAAACACCATGTTGGACTATATATAACACCACCTGTCATCCGGAATCATCAAAACGAACTCAAAGAATATGGGACGTCTATGGCAACTATTCGTTTCTTGCACAAAGAAAAATTCCCTCTCCCTCTTATTAAAAAGTTGGTGAAAGCCCGAGTGAAAATAAACGATCAGATTAAAAAGGAAAAATAATAGTAAAAGACGATACTTTAATTTTCCTGGTCGTATGCTTCTTGAAGTTTCTTACAGTCAATTTTTTTACTGTATTCTAGATGTGATCTGCCATGTCTTTTTCTGCATCCTGTTTAGTTTTGTGAACAGTACCATCTTTGTGGTGAGGCGGAGAATATACCGTATACAGTTTAAGAGGTTTATTTTTAGATATATTAATAATATTGTGCTTTGTTCCTGCTGGAATGATAATAGCATCCCCATCGGTTACTTGATGTACCTTGCCGTTTATAATTACCTTTCCTTCGCCTTGTTCAATTCGAAAAAATTGATCAACAATCTCATGTATCTCAACTCCAATATCTTCATTTTCTGCAAGACACATCAATACTAACTGTGAATGCTGACCAGTGTAGAGTACCTGTCGAAAATATGAATTCGCGAGTGTGAGTTTTTCTATATTTGTCAAATATCCTGTCATTTTATAGTCACCACCTTTTACGTTATGTGATTTGAACGACTTAGTCATGTCTTTTCTTTTTTCGTATCTCAATGACCTGAGGGACAATTTTTTCCAGAATGGTTTCAACAAATTGAGATATGTTTTTGTTTTCAAGAATAGCCTGAGCTTTCACTCGCATGATTAAATCATGGTTTATTCTAACGGTCAAACGTGGTTTACCATATTCTTTCTTTTTCATAAGTTTCTCCATTAATATGACCACTATATACTCTTTATTGTTATATGTCAATAAGTTGACATATTGACAATATGACAGATGATGCTATCCTATAGATATGAGTAAGAATGCAGATAAGACGAAACAGTTTGAGATGTTTTATACTCAATTCAAACCCCGGTTATATAAAAAAGGTGAACTTCTCATACGATCAGACGATAATCCTCAGGGTATTTTTTGTTTAACGAAAGGATATGTTCGGCAATACACTATCTCGAGAGCAGGTATTGAACTTACCCTTCATATTTTAAAACCTATTTCATATTTTCCTATGGTATGGGCGATTAATGGGACACCGAATATATATAACTTTGAGGCACTCACAGATGTAGAAGTTGGTCGAGCTCCGAGAGATGAGGTAGTAAATTTTATTAAAAATAAACCGGAGATTATCTTTGAACTCATGAGTGGACTTCTTGAAGACTATGCTGAAACGTTAACACGCGTTGAGCATCTGGTATTTAGCGATGCATATCGAAGAGTCATATCGGTTCTTCTATATATAGCGAAGCATTTTGGTACGACTGATGGAAAGCAAACGAAGGTTGGTAATAGATTTACTCATCAAGATATCGCAACCCTTGTTGGGATTGCCCGAGAAACAGCAAGTAGTGAAATGATGAAGTTGGAAAAAAAAGGACTCATTCAATATAGTGACCATTTGATAGTATTGAAAGATATAAAAAAAATGGAACTTGAATTATCGTCGAATTCTAAAAATTAAACATCTCCTCACAACGACATTGTAATCTTTATTACCTTTCTCCTGTCACTCACGTTGCTGAATACTTTTTTGGCAGAACATATACTCACTCTAATCTCAGATCTCATAAAAGCATATTCATCAAAAGCGTGATCTGAAAGATAGATGGATTATTAAGATTGATAACTACAAAAAGGTGGTGAGATACATGATTGCAAATGATATTAAGATAAAAGATCAGGCAACTGATAAAACTGCTGTTAAAAAAGAAGTAAAACCTACTGAAATAACAGAGAAAAAGGAAGTAGAAGTAAAACCACCCGTAGTAGCAAGTAAGTAAATTACGGGAGACAGTAGTACTTCTTCGATATATCATCCAGCAAATGCTCAAATGTACAGCGAGTCTCTTTAAGGGATAATATATCGCTAAAATACTCCATCAGAGAAATCTGATGGGTTTTTTAGTTTGTAATAGCACTGATAATAGGTGTGAAAATAATAGTTCATATTACAAATTACAAAGAAACTGTAATGTGAATTACGTATTCATAGAAGTATACGTTACAGCTTCTTTTTCACTCTCAATTTATACTATTTTTATACTAAGAGTTACATAAATAAGGATATAGTAAAGGTATTTTTTTATCTATCTTCTCAATTATCTGTTCCATGGGGGAATTCTTTATGATCTCGTTCTAACGTATAGGGCATAATATTGAAAGTCATATGATCGGATTACTACTTACTCTCATAATTGGATTTGGCATTGCATATTTTAGTCGACATGTAAGTACTGATATTACTTTTTCAGTCGGAAAGTATGTATATCCAAATATACCTTTGTTTTTTATCACAGTTGGTACATATATATTGGGTATATTACTTGCTTGGATAATAGAGATACCTCAATCGATTGCTACAACATTTCACATAATGGGTCTGGGGCGTAAAGTAAAATCAGGAAATACTACTATAACGGAACTTCAAAATAAGATAGAAAAGTTGGAATTAGAAATACGAACACTTCATCAACGTGATAAATTCGACTTTTCAAATAAACAAAGTGATCCAACATACAAGTCAAATAGACTTCGGAATTTTTTACAAAAACATAATCTTACCAAGTAATAATCATGATTGTTAAATTGTTTCCTGAATTTTTTAAGTCAACTAAAAAGATAACAAAAGATGAAGATTCTGGTTGGACTAATTACCAAAAAATTGCCAAGGATCAATTTGTCTTATTATATAAAAAAGGTATCACCATCTCGATTGTGTCACTATAATAATTCACTATTAAAATTTAATGAAAAGGTATTACATACATGAATACGCAAGTTCAAGAAAAAGTAACCACGATTGATAGTGTTAATCCATCTTCAGTTTCTCGACAAACAACAACTCAGATGGTACCAGAAATACATGATGAGGCACCACAGAAGGTATTTGATAAAAAGAAAAAAATCTTCCGAGTTACCCAAATTATTTGGTATGTATTAGGAGTTATTGAGATAGCGCTTACATTTAGAATAGTACTCAAGGCATTGGCCGCAAATCAGGCAAGTGGTTTCACAAATTTTATTTATTCTCTTACCGGACCTCTAGCACTTCCGTTTAGAGGAATCCTGGGTGAAAGTATAAGTGGTGGTTCTCTGATAGAGTGGTCAAGTTTATTTGCACTAGTAGTTTATCTTATTATTGCCGGAGGATTAGTATACCTTCTTGATCTAGTGAATCCAGTAACGCAATCAGAAGTAGTATCAGGTGTCTAAATTTATTTTAAAAAACTAGGAAAAGAGGTGGAATAATATGACAACTATTGTAAACACACCTGCACCCAATACTCAAACAAATGGAGGAGGGATGGGAATCATTATCACAGTGGTGATACTCGCAGTAGTACTTTTTATATTTTTTGTGTATGGACTTCCTGCGATAAAAAACATAGGGAGTCCTCAAATCAATATTCCAAGTACGCTTGATGTAAACATTAATCAGCAAAAATAAAAGAATTGTATAAAGAAAAGAGGTGAGTAAAACATGGGTATTTTATTATGGATAATTTTTGGAGCTATAGCCGGATGGATCGCGTCTATAGTCATGGGAACAGATGCTCGTAATGGAACAATTATAGATATTGTTTTAGGTATTGTAGGAGCAATAGTTGGAGGATATATTATGGAGTTTTTTGGTAAATCTGGAGTTACCGGTTTTAATCTATACAGCTTATTAGTTGCGGTTATCGGTGCTATTGTTGTGATTTATGTTGGTAGATTGCTTCGTATAGGAGCGTAGAACAGTTATGTATTTTTTATAAAGGAGGTGAAAAGATATGGCGCATATACAACAGAAAAAACAAAATGATAGTAAAAACACTTTTGGTCTTATTGCCGCAGGAGCCGTTGTTGCAGCAGGAGTTGCAGTAGCAGCTACACTTGCAATTAAAGATAAAAAGAGTCAAGAAAAGGTGAAGAAATTACTTACAGATGTCCGAGACGGTACTCAAGAATCCATAGAAAAGCTTAAAAAGAATTCTAATATTCGACAAGGAATGCAAAAGGGTGAGGAAGTAGTAGCCACTATAAAAAAGAAGTGAAGCTTTCAGTCGATATTAGGTAATTTTTATCCTCAGTATTCCGCTAGCGATCTCTTACAGGATTCATATATGTTTCTTGTCTATTCTTAGTACTTCCTCTGTAGTATGGGGTAGATGAGGCAAGATATGGATAAACTATTTAATGTCCAGAATGCAGCCAACTTTTTAAGCGTTTCTGCAAAAACTATACGAAATTGGGCACAGCATAATATTTTGCATGGCTTGAAAGTTGGCCCTAGAGGAGATTGGCGTTTTACTAAAACAGACCTCATGAAAATGATCCAAAAGAAAGGAGGTGAGGGAAAATGACAACTGTCGTAAACACTCCGAGTTCCTCGGATTCAAACGGGGGAATGGGATTTTTCTTGGGAGCACTCCTTCTTATAGTGGTATTCTTTTTATTTTTTGTCTACGGATTACCACTTCTGAGAAGTTCTAGTGGAATAGGAACTCCACAAATCAATGTACCGGATAAAGTAGACGTCAATATTAATCAGAGTAGTAAGTAATTATTAAATTTATAAAACGGGGGTGAATACGTATGGGAATTTTAGATTTCATTATTTTATTATTATTAATTTCCTGGATTGGAGGATTTTCACTCAAAATTGGTGGGGGATTAATCCATTTGCTTCTTGTTATAGCGATTATCGTATTTGTAGCACGCATGTTAGGAATCAATATCTAAAGTTTTACTTATTTGGAAGGAGGTGAATTGAATGAATACGTTTAAGATAGCTACCCAAAAAATAAAAGGAAAAGCTCAACAAATCAAAGGAGAAATTGAAGATGCCACAGGCAGCCCAGTTAAGGGTGCAGCCGATAAAATACGAGGGAAAGCAAATGAACTGAGTGCTGACATTAAGAAAAAAATAGAAGATAACCAAGATAAATGAGTTATTGTCAGGTCTGTGATGAGAGTGATTTTATTAAGGCAAAAACGAAAGGAATTATATATGAATCATCATATAGTAGGGTTATTCTCAGAGAGTAAGGGGGCGGGAGAAGCTATAAGCGAGTTGAAAGAAAAAGGATATACAAAGGATATATCCCTTATCACCAAGGATTATGCAAGCGAGCATCCACGAGTTCGGGATATAAAAAAGGATATAACTTCCGGGTCTGATGCTGGAGCTGTTTCTGGAGCGGCCATGGGTGGAGTAGCTGCAGGAATAACAAGTCTCTTTGTTGGAGCCGTATCATTTGTGATTCCGGGAGCAGGGTTAATAGTTTTAGGACCCTTAGCTACAACACTTACTGGAATAGTAGCAGGTGCTTTAACTGGACAGGTGGTGGGTGCACTTGTAGATGCTGGTTTTCCTAAGGAAAAAGCAAAAATGTATGAGCATCAGTTAAAAAGTGGAGATACTCTCGTATCGGTTACGACCGATGATGAAAAAAGCATGATAGTTCAACAAATCCTTACGGTCCACGGAGCACATCAAACTGAAATTCTTAATAAGCAGCTCTGAGAATAAGTAGGACAAGTATGGCATGTGGTATTATGGCGTAGATATAGACTGTTCTATTCTATGTGTAGAAATATTAAAACTCTATTTAATTTTGACCCTCCAGCTACAGATATAGAAATCCAAGAAGCGGCAACACAATATGTAAGGAAAGTGTCAGGGTTTTCTACTTCGTCGAAGCTAAATGAAATAGCCATCAACGATGCAGTTACAGATATAACACGAGTAAGTCAAAATTTATTGGAAAGACTTGTGACGAGTGCTAAGCCACGCAGTAGAGAACGTGAAGCGGAAAAAACTTGAACTCGAAATGAGAAACGGTTTAAGCGTAGGAAATAAGTGTTACGCTGCTGAAGAAGTTGTAGATTTCTTAGTTGATTTTTTCTTTTTTGAAGCAACAGCTGGTTTTTCTGGGTTACCAGTTATATCTTCAATTGTTTTTTCTGCTTCGACCATGTCTAAACTTTTTAGTATGTCGTTTTCTGTTGTTTGTGAACTTTCTATGGGAAGTGCTCCTGATCCAAGAAGGTCTAGTATCTTATCTAATTTGTCGTTCAAACGCGTGAATTGTTCTTTGAATTGTGGGTATGCAGGTTGATTCGTCTGTCTATTCTCAAATGGTTTATTTTCAAAAGGTCTACCTTCAAACCGAGGTCTATCATGTGATCTATTATCAAAATTTCTTTGTTCTTGACCACCGTTATTTTTTTCAAAACAATCACTACAGTATACTGGTCTCTCTCCAGTTGGTCGAAATGGGACTTGGCAGTCTTTACCACAGTTACTACAAACTGCAGGATGCATTTCACGATCTGGTCTTCTTCCACCAAAATCACGTCTGCCAAAACTTCTGTTACCACCTGAATTTCTATCTCGATTAAAGTATCCCATAGTTTGGTTATTATACTCTATTATTTTCAGAATTGATAGGGGTAGCTCTGAATGAGCAATTCTACGGTGCAAAGAGAAGAAAAATAGATTCGAGTTACCCTGGAGCGATACAAACTCCTTGATGCATTATTCACTAAAAAAGACTATAATATCTATGAATCCCCAGTTTTTATTGAGTTCAGGCAAAAAGTTCCATATGAATCACCATTATTCAAGTATTCCGAATCAGGCAATTCTTAAGAAACTCACAGCTTTAAAGACTGCTATGGAAGAAAAACGTCAGGCTGCACTCAAGAAGCGACTTTCTGAAAGCCCCTTTTTTACAGATCTGGAATACCTGCTTGGTGCGTTTGTAGAGATGTACCAGCCATATCTGTATGAAATTATTTTCAAATTTGCCAAAAAAGGA
>CAZYQZ010000006.1:0-17002 GCA_964649915.1 uncultured Gammaproteobacteria bacterium
ACAGAATTTTTTTTAAGAGTTTGGAAAATGTTTTACCAAAAAGGGAATATTTTTTTATATTCTCCCGATCTTATAGTCTATCATGCTGTTTTTCCCTTTAAATTGAGTATTCTCTATAGAATAAAAAGATCATTTATTGGGGGTCAAAAAAAAGCTCAACTTGATAGTACCCAGAGTATGGGAAGAAAAATCTATAATATATTCAAATACAGCACAGGTATCATGCTTTCTCCTATACAAATTTTTATTCTACCCATAGCAAAGCACGATTCAGTCCTAACAGCAATTGTGGAAAGTATGTCACTTTTTTATTATGGATTGGGGTATCTTTTAAAGATTCTCTCCGTTCAAATAGAACTGAAGCAAGGAGATAACAAAAAAGCATGAAGTATTTATTTTTTATATCACTGTTCTTTTACTCACTTATATGGATTATTGTTATTCCAATTTGGCATTTTCCAGACGAACAAGCACATTTTGCTCAAATTGCCTTTGTTGAGAGAAACTCAAGAAATTACTACTCTTGGGAAAATACATTGACAAATGAAATTTATCAGTCGGAGAAATTGCTTGGTACAGATCGTGATACTGCAGGAAACAATTTATTTACGTTCCACCCCGAGTATAAAATTCAGTATTCCAAATCACCAATCGGTATACATGAGAGGGAAATAAGCAATCTAAATACTGAAGCGGATAAAGCAAGATTTGTAAGGCAGGAATCTTCCAATTATCCATTACTGTACTATACTACCTCAGCGCTAGTGTATAGGCTTTTCTATGACTCAGATCTTTTTGTCAGAGTTTTTGCCATTCGACTCCTATCGATATCTCTATTCCTCTTAGGAGTTTATTTCTCATACAGAATTGCTGTGTTGTTTTTTAAAAACAAATTTACCGGATTATTGGCCGCAGCTCTTATTGGGTTTCATCCAATGGTTATCTTCTCGAATATTGGAATAAATAGTGATGTTTTAGGTAATTTATTTTTTACGAGCTTTATTCTCATTTGCATGAGAGTTCTGACAAAAAAAAATATTTCACTGGATATTATTCTTGGTTTTGCCAACGTATTGGTCCTTACATACATAAAACCACAATTTATAGTGGCGTTTCCATTGTGGCTTGCGCTGCTTTGGTATAGAAGCTTTACAGTAAATCATGGATATAGAAAACTACTTCTTTGCATATTTATTCCAGTGGCTTGTATGCTTAGCTTATACGTATCGATTCTAAAAGATATCGGACCTGCAAGGTTATTTCCTCAAATATTACAAAGTTTTTTTGTTGGACATGGCCCTCGTTTTTTTTATGAGTACATCATTCCCCACACCGTACGTGAGGTATTACCGTGGTATTGGGGTGTATATAAGTGGTTAGGACTGACGTATTCTAGATTCATTCACAGAATTATTAATAGAATAGTATTTCTTAGCCTGCTAGGCATATGTATTTGGATAGTACGAAATTTAAAAAAGAATCGAGAATTTAAGTTCGTCATTTTTTTTATAATTTCTAACATTATTTATTTTTTGTCGATTTCTTTATTCGATTGGTATTCGTGGTACAGATCAACCTATGTACTTGGTGTTCAAGGACGGTATTTTTTTCCGCTTATTTCCACACAGATGATACTACTTTTACTAGGTTGGGGCAGTTTGGTACCTGGAAAATTAAAGAAACTCATGTCTCTGCTTTTAGTAGTGATGATGATCGCGCTAGGATTTTATGCGCTATACGTGCTCGTGGGTTCATATTATACAGCCAGTGGCATACTGAATCTCACTATTCAGTTAAGTCAATATAAGCCATTTTTTTTAAAACAAAATATGATAATTTTAATTGGGAGTACAGCAGTAGTAAGTCTGGTATGGTTCCTACTATTACTTTTGAGAAGCTCTATGATCAGAGATAATAAAAAGATATGAAATTAGACATATTCAGAAATGTGAAAACAAGGATAAATATTTGGTCGGTTATATTGTTAGGAATACTTTGCTTGAGCGCAATTCTACGGTTTTATCACATTGAACAATGGCTTTTTTTTGGAATGGATCAGGAATATGAAGCGCTTTTGATAAAAAATATTTTAAGTGGCTCACATTTTCCATTAATTGGAGTAAATGCATCTGATACCGGTTTATATCTGGGTCCTTTGTTTATTTATTTTGCGAGTATCCCGTACTTATTATTCAAGGGGAACCCATTGGGAGGTGCAGTATTCGCATCTCTTATGGGAGTATGCGTAACTTATCTTATCTATCTATTAGGGAAAAGGTGGTACGGATATAAGACTGGTCTGGTAGCCAGTTTTATTTGGGCTGTATCATTTATACCAGTTTTGTACGATCGACAATTTTGGAATCCTACCCCCATACCACTATTATCTCTCCTTATTTACTTTGCGTTAACTAATCTAAATAGTGGAAAGATTCGATTTTATATTCTGCTAGGTACTTCTTTAGGGTTTGCTCTTCAAAGCCATCTTCAAGCGGTTGTTTTATTTCCTGTTATTTTGTTCTTTTTTTTCCAATATAGGAGGCAGATTGCGTTAAAAGGTGTTGCTTATTTTTTAATTCTGATTACTCTCTTCCAAATACCTTTACTGCTTTTTGACATTCGACATAATTTTCTTAATGTAAACGCTTTGAAAAACCTGATTATTAGTAGTATTTCACCAGGAATCGGGTCGCTTTTCCTTACTTCATTTTCAGAAAGAATTCTCGTTTTGTTCACCATGATAGGGAGGATTTTTTATATTCGTCCAGGAATTGATTTATATATGGAAAATGGTCAATGTAAAGAGCTATTGCCATATATAGGCAAGACATCTATTGGAGTAATACTTATTGGCTGTTTATTACTTGGGTATTATCTCTTTCGGAGACTGAGAAATGAAAATAAGCAACTTAAAGACCTGAAGATTCCGGTATATATTTTAGTTAGTACTATTTTCATGCTTTGCATTTATAAACATACCTTTTACGAATATTATTTCTTATATTTACTACCTATTATAATTTTACTTATATCCTATTCTTTAAGCGACATATTCCAAAGAAATAGGAAAATTTTTCTTATCACTATACTTTTTATCATCATGTTCGTATCGCTTCATACTATATTAACTGGACAGATGTCTTATTCTTTTGCTGACAAGAAAAAATCAATTGAATTTGCCGCTCGTCACATAGGGAGTAGTGATTTTTATCTTGACGCAGTTGGAGGATGTGGAAAATACGGTGGTTATAGATATCTATTTGAATATTTTGGGAAAAAACCAACAGCATCATATATGGATGAGCATTTTTCCTGGATTTATGGAGAACCGCCAAAATATAAAATCACTCGGAAGATTATCTTTGACCTGTATGACGGTCGAGAAGGTAATACTAATTTAACTAACAGCTATGCATTCCAAGATCAACAGGTGATTGCTAGAGCCCAATTTGGTACTATACGTATATTGGTAATCGATGAAAAATAATCTTCAAAAAAAAACTATTCTTATAACTGGGGGATTAGGCTTTATTGGTAGTAATTTAGCCCATAGGGTTTTGAAAAGTGGTGCTAAAGTTATTCTTTATGATAATGCAGATCCTCATTCCGGTGCGAACTACGCAAATATCAGGGATATTCAGGATAAAGTTATCGTAATCAAAGCAGATATTCGAGATAAAAATAAAATGGAAAATGCAGTGAGTAAAACTGATTATATTATTAACTGCGCAGCATATACATCTCATCCAGGATCAATGCTTGATCCCTTCACAGATACTGACATAAACTGCAGAGGCGTATTAGTACTGTTGGAAGCAATTAAAACGGTTAACCCCAAAGCAAAGCTTATCCAAGTTGGTACAACGACACAAATTGGTAAAATGCTTACTCCTTTTATTGATGAGATGCATCCTGAATATCCACTTGATATATATTCTGCAAGTAAATCTGGAGCTGAAAAATATGTGCTGATTTATGGAAATGCCTACGATATTCCTGTAACGGTTATACGCCTAGCAAATGTCTTTGGTCCAAGGTCTAATATTAGGAGTAGCGACTTTGGCTTCATTAATTATTTTATCGGGCTTGGGATGCAGCAGAAAGCAATTACCTTATATGGTGGTGGACAGCAGAAACGAAGTATTGTTTATGTAGATGATGCAGTCGAGTCATTTATCCATATACTTGAAAATCCCTTTCCTAACCAAGAAATATTTCATATCTCTATGCGTCAACAATATTCTGTATCGGAAATAGCGTCAGCAATATCTCAACATATTGGGGGCATGGTTGAAAAAATTCCCTGGCCAAAAACTCGAAAGCTATTAGAAGTAGGTGATGTAATCGTCTCCACAAAAAAAATAGAGAAAATATACAATTGGCAGGCAAAGGAGGATCTTGTTTCCGGCCTTATTAAGACTAAGGCATACTTCTTGGCTAACTTACCGTTCTACTTATAATCATGCTACAAACATTTATTGGAAAAATAAAGGCGATTGCACTTTCAAAAACTGCCAGAAATACGTATTTTGTATTTTCTGGAAACATGAGCTCAGCTGTTCTAGCGTTCTTTTTTACTGTTATTCTTGTTCGAAAACTATCATTTGCTGATTTCGGCTACTTTTCATCTTTGTGGTCACTTTTATTACTCGTAACAGATTTAACTGATATGGGTATTGGAACCTCACTGTCAAACTTTTTACCTAGACTGGAAAATCAAAAAGCAAAGCTTCTAATTTTTTTAAAAACCGCATTTATCTATCAATGCGCGCTAGCGATAATAGTTGCTTTAGTAATTTTTCTCTGTTCATCTTTCGTTAGTTCCCTTCTATTTCATAGTCAGAAATTTTCTAATTTAGTCCAAATTACCGCGATCTCGATTTTTTTTGCTATCATAGGCAATTTTTTCCTCTATGCACTTTCTGGTAGACAAAAATTTATATCAGTTGGTTTTCTTTCTGCAATAGGAAGTGCTGCAAGACTAGCTCTTTTGTTCGTGTTAATATTTTTTTTCTCAGTCAATTTATCTTCCAGTATATATATTCAGCTGATTAATTTAATTGCTATTTTTTTATGCGGTATTATTTTATTGCGTCCAGATTTTCTCAAAGCTCAAATTTCGATTGATGATTTGAAAACCATTATTTCTTACGCAACATTTGTCGGACTTGCCAGGGGAATGACTGCTATTGCCTCTCGACTAGATGTGCTTATGATAGTTGCCTTTCGTGGTCCTACAGAAGCAGGTATTTACGCAACAGCATCACGCGTCACATCCTTATTCCCACTTCTATCAGGAAGCTTCTCAACTGTTATTGCGCCACGGTTTGCAACTCTTCAAGACGGAAACGCCTTGAGAAATTTTCTTATTAAAGTTTTGCTTGGTACGCTGGTGATAATTGGAGGGGTGATATTGTTAGCGATTTTCGCTTATCCATTTATGACTATTCTTTTTGGTGAAAAAGGGAGCACAGCAAGTGGTGTATTTGTGTATTTATTAATTGGAATGATTTTTTTCGTTGCATCAATCGCTCCAGTTTCTCTACTTTTGTATCATATAAAAATGCCTAAAATTCTCACTTTTAACAGTATCTTGCAATTAGGTATCGTCGTGATTGCAAATCTTATATTGATACCGAAATATGGGTATTATGGTGCTTCATACTCGCTGATATTATCATATGGTATTACGTTAACCACCACTACAATACTGACATATTTGTTTTATAAGAAAATGTAAGCAATGCAAAAAATAACGCATATTAAAGACTTTGGATTTAAAGAATTGGAAATTGGCAAGATATATGCCAAGTGGATCTTCTCAATTTTAAAACCCTACATTGGCACTTCTGTCATGGAGGTTGGTTGCGGGTTAGGTTTGATGATTAACAACTACTCACAAGCCAAAACAATCCTTGTAACTGATTACAATAGGACATACGTAGATCTAGTAACGAAACGCTACAGAGATAATAAGCATGTATATGTTAAACAGTTGGATATCACGAATGTTTCCTTTGAACAAAAACAGTTTTTAAACCACCTGAAGATTAATACGGTTTTATCAATTAACGTTTTGGAACATATTAAAGAAGACGTAAAAGCTCTCACAGGGATGTATGAAGTATTGCCAAAAGGTGGGACACTTTTACTTTTTGTTCCAGCTTTGCCTCAAATTTATGGGACAATTGATGAAGAATTTAACCACTTTCGTCGTTACACTAAACAGGAACTAATCCAAAAAGTGGAACACGTTGGTTTCAAAATGAAAAGAGTTTCGTATTTTAATATCTTTGGAATTATTTGGTGGTATATCATGGGTAGAATATTGAAAAAAAAAAATCTCCCGCGGATGACTGGTGGATTATTAAATATTTTTGTACCGGTCTTTCAGTTTGTAGAATCTATAATTTCTCCTCCAATTGGCCAGTCACTTATCCTTATTGCTGAGAAAAAATAAAAGCATGGAACTCCCTACAATTCACATGATCATCAAAAACGAAGATAGATTCATATGGTACTCGATCATGTCTATAATAGACTTTTCAAGTAAAATTCTTATTTTTGATACCGGTTCTACTGATAAAACAATACCAATAGTACGTTCTATTAAAAGTAAAAAAATTCATTTAGTAGAAAAAAATAACGTATCAGCAAAAGATTTGGTAGTTTTAAGACAGCAGCAGGTGGATGAAACGACAACCAAATGGTTTTGGGTAGTAGACGGTGATGAAATATATCCCAAGAGAACTGCAAACGAAGTGATAGAGAAGGCTACTTCTACAACAGAGTATGAAGGAGGAATAGTGAGAAGGTTTGATTTATTAGGTGATATTTATCATATGCAATCAGAAAATGTAGGAAGTTATATGATGTTTGGAGAACGTGGACACTTTGTTTTGCGACTGCTAAATAAAAAATTGCTTCAAAGAATAAGATGTGACGGGGTTTATCCTTTAGAAGGCTACTATGACAAAAACGGAGATCCAATCATTTCACATGATAAAACAAAATTTTTTATCACACAAAATAAGCTATTTCATGCAATGTATCTTAAACGATCCTCACTTGGTGCAAACCTTTCTAAAACACATCATAGAAAAAAGTTTAAAGTGGAACTAGGTTATCTACTTCCTAAAAATCAACCTCCCCCCGAAGTTTTTTTTCGTTCTCATCCAGATAATGTTGAGTCTGTGTTAGCAGTTAGATCTAAAGTATATAAATATTACGCTACATTTCTAACTCCTATAAAAAACTTAAAGCGTCTATTGGTCGGTTAAAATGAAAATTGCATTCCTTTCAATTTCAAATGGAGTTATTGATAGAGGTTCAGAAGTTTTTGTTCATGAGTTGGCATCACATCTAACTCGAACAAAAGAAGTGACCGTATTTCAAAAAGGGAAAAATCGGAAAAACGAGTATGAAACGATTGTCATTCAGGGGTTGCCATTTATTCAGCATCAAGGACCGGCAACTCCCAAGTTATTTATTGGCCGAATTTTTTATGAAATGGCATATGAAATATCCGTATTAATTTTTACCTTCCAATGCATTTTAAAGATGAGAAAGAAGAAATATGACTGGATAGTGCCGCTCAATGGCCCGGTTCAAGCGTTGATCTGTAGGATATTTCAGACGGTATATAAATATAAAATTTTGATCACAGGCCATGCGGGAATAGGCAATATAGACAGAATGAATATTTTATTGGGAAACCCTGATCAGTTTATAGCTCTCAGCCCAACTGCATATTCGTGGGCAAGATCATTAAGCGAGAATGTTTCCTTTATTCCCAATGGAGTAAACATACTATCATTTTCACCACAAGGAGTTTCAAAGGTATATGACTTAAAGAGGCCAGTAATTCTTTGTGTGAGTGCGCTTCTTGAGTATAAGAGGGTTATAGAGCTTATAGAGGCGATAAAGTATTTACCATCTGCTAGTCTAGTTTTGATTGGAGATGGACCACTCAGAAGAGAAATAGAGAATAAGCTTAATAAAATACTGCCAAAAAGATTTACTTTTTATAAATACATATCTCCTACCGAAATATCTTCATATTATAGAGGAGCAGACGCTTTTGCATTACTTAGCGATCCTCAAGAGGCATTTGGTATGGTTTACCTGGAGGCTATGGCGTGCAATGTTCCTATCATTACAAGAAATGATGTCAACAGAAAAGCGATTGTCGGAGATGCTGGTGTCTATTGCGATAATATTGAAGCATCAGAAATTGTTCAATCGATTAAAAATGCACTTCAAAAAAAATGGGGAAATCTTCCTAGGGAACAGGCTGAAAAGTTTTCATGGAAAAATATAACGAGTAAATATGAAAAAGTTTTTTCGTACTGAATCATTTTTTATTGGGTTAGTATTAGTCTTTTCCCTCATTTTGTTTAAAGATGGTTTTGTTACTTATTTTTATCAAGATGACTTTAATCATTTTTTTCATAGTCAAACAGTAGAACAAGTCACTAACGCATTTAATATCTTCAAGCACGCTGAATATCCATATTATAGACCGTTATCTACACAAGTATATTTTTTCTTACTTCGAGGCGTCTTTGGTTATTATCCGCTTGGGTATCATATAGTTAATTTCATTATCTACACTCTAAACACATTTCTAGTTTTTTATTTTATCCGGTATTTAACGAAAGACATGCTTCTTGCAAAATTTTCTACAATATTTTTTGCGATTAATGCTACTCATATTGCTCCTCTATTTTCAGCTGCAAATGTTCAAGAGCTTTTGTATGTCTTTTTTGGAATAAGTAGTGTTTTTTTCTTTACAATCTGGATAGATCAGAGAAAAGCGGTTCATTATTTGTTAGCAACACTGGCTTTTGTTGGCGCATTAATGTCGAAGGAAACCGCGGTGGTTTTACCGGGCATACTAGTCCTGATTGTCATTTACTTGAAGGGATGGAAGTCTCTGAAACACTACATAGTATTCGCCATTCCAGTTATTTCTATCTTGGCTGTTTATCTTGTGGGACATTTCAAATTTTACGGCTTTGCGCAAAGCGCCTCATACGCATTTTCCATAAGCAAGAAGAATATTAATATTCTAATCTGGTATGGATTATGGGCATTATCAACGCCCAATTTCCTTATCGATTTTTTTGGACCTGGAATCCGAATCAATTCAACCTTTTTTAAGGTTTCAGGAATTTCAGGAACTATCTACCTAATTTTATTTCCACTTTTTTCAATCGGAGTAATTTCTAAGATTATCCTGCTTATATTCAAACGAAGTTTAGGAAGTCTTAAATTATGTGGGTTGGGAATACTTTGGTTTATTGTGGGAATGATTCCTCTCATTGCGTTTCCATGGCATGCACTTGCAACAGAGCAGGCGTTCTCTACTATTGGTTTAGCACTTCTACTCTCTGTGGTCTTAGTAAATATTTATAGACAAGGGAAAATGGGAAAAATATTCTGTGGATTTTTAATCGGAATCTATATCTGTATGGTAGCAAACACCATTATACTGGCTAAGCGTACACATTGGGTCATTCAAAGCGCTCAGAAGGCAAGAAATGTTACCCAGTATGTAGATAAAAATTACCCAAAACTTAATGGAGTAAATATAATTTATTTTACAAATGGAGTAGTAAAGATACCGGAGTTTGGCTCATCGAGACAGATCTATTATGCTCTTGGAAATGGAAGAGGACTCGCTTTATTATATTCAAAACCTGGTCTACAAGTATATTTTGAGGATATTAAAAAGCCCAAAGAGGATATTCTGAAGGGCTCCGGAGTAATTACGCTCGATTCCTCGCAATTTCTCGGGTATTAATTCAAGGCCTTTCAGAAAGCCACCACCTCATTGTATCAATGGTAATTTTGTTTGGAGTTATCAGAATTAGGTTGGCGTTCCTTATTTCACTGGAAGAAAGAGAAGAAATATCGGAAGTGTCGCTATTTACAAATTTTCCGTCATTAAAAAGACAGGTTTTATTTCGTAGTAAAATCTTCCTTCCTGACTGACTAAATTTCTTGTGAGTATAAAGAAGAAGTGTTAATGCCTGGGTGTTTTCAATATCGTTAATGTTACATGCATAAGTTACGAAAGTATCGTGAGGATAAATTTTTGTAATTACTTCTAGTCTATTCTGACTGGATACAGTGAGTGGACCTACATGTGTCATGGAAATTGCTTGAGGGAGAGTTGCGAAAAGATACAATAGCACAACAAGAATTGTGAGGGTAAGGTTATGAAGTCTCTCAATGAAATAATAAATCACTAAGCCGATTATTAAAAAAATATACGGATGGAAAAACTGTAAATATCCAAAAAATTTCTCTCCCCGATAATACCTAAGCATCACGATAAGGATTAAAAAACTTATTGTTAAAATCGAGCAAAATAGTCGAGTTTTGAGGTTGACAATATATTTAGGCAAAATAATAACAGCTACAATCATAAACAGTGAACAGATAAGTGTTGGCATTCCTATGACAAAGGACCAAAATTGTGGAAGAAATGTAGTTGCAAAGGTTAACCAGCGATTACTTGTCCAAACACGGTATTGTCCGAACTGAATATAGTCAATAATATTCCTGCTTGTAAACCAGTGATTATTCACTTCAAAAAGTAAACTAGGAAGAAGGACTATCCCGATACCAGTTAGGAAGGGAAGAATAAATCGTGTCTGTCTAGAAAAAAGGAAAAATAGAAAAGGTAACGTAAGCAGACTGAGTGCCTGATAATGAAAGCTAATAGCGAGTCCAATACTTAGTCCAAACAAAAGCGAGTACAGGTATGAGTAATTTTTATTGAGTAGAAGTAAGAATAGGAAAGAAAATGTTGCGGCACATCCAACCAACGCATGTTGTTGTAAGGAGGCTGCTGCGGAAGTTTGTGCAGGTGAAAGTGTTGAGATAAAAAAAAGAAGTAACCCAAAGTTAGTTGATATAAGGCGCTTCCCAATCATGTACATGCATAGTGCCTGAAATGTACTTGCGAGGCCAATTGCAATCCAAGGAGCCCAAAATGTGGGAATAATGAAATTCGCAAGAGTAATGTAATAGTAATACCATGGACCAAAGGGTATGGGACCAATTGAAGAGAATGATCCTGTAAGGGGAAGTTGGAGTTGTCTTGCCGACTCAAAAGATACGAGCGCATCCCGACTACCGTCCTGCCCGATACCATAACGCAGTGGGGTATTAACAAATCTAAGAAAAAGAAGTAGTGCAAGAATACAAAAAAACAAAATTGAACTGAGCTTAGAAGACATATGTTTACGGTTGTTCAAAAAACCACCAGCGTGCCATTCCCTCATATACTTGATTGGGGGTTAATGTTTGTATCCCTTTGTCTCCTAATTTATAGAGCTGGTTGGTATCAATGACTACTAGGTCATTATTTAGAATGTCGGTTGTAGTTACCGAACAACTATCATTTTTGATCATGATTGGTTTTCCACTAGGTGAGTAGATTTTTTTCATATATAAAGCAAGAGATAATGCTTGAGGATAATCATTATCTGACCTGTTGCATTTATAGAAAGAAAACGTATCTTTAGGAAAAGTAGCTTGCAAAAGCTTTACTCGGTCATGTGTTATGGAATTAGTTGGATCATTTGAATACAGCGTGGGAATAGTTTTATAGAGAGAGTATGTATATATGATAAGAAAAATCACTAGAATAGGGCGTAGTATTTTCTTTTTAAATAAACCATATATTAAACTCCCAGTGAAAATGAAAATAAACGGATGGAAAAACTGTAAATATCCAAAAAATTTCTCTCCCCGATAATACCTGAGCATAATAACAAGCGTTAAGAATGTTAATGATGTTATGAGTGAAAAAGTAATATGCTTCTTTTTTGTAAAATGCGTACCTATAAAAACAAAAATAGAAAATAACAGTGTTATAAAAGACAGGATAAAGGGCGTTCCTATAGTATAAGACCAAAAATCAGGAATAAATTTACCAATAAAAGTTATCCAACGATTACTTGTCCAAACACGGTATTGTCCAAAGAGAACATAGTCAATAATATTTTTTGTATTAAACCAGTGATTATTTAGCTCAAAGGTTAAAATTGGAATCATACTAATTCCAAGTCCTAGTAAAAACTTAGGCAATTCAGTGAATTTTCTTGTAAAAAGAAAATAAAAAAACGGGAGAGCAAGTAGACCCACTGCCTGAAAATGAATATTCATTGCCATGCCGATAATAAAGCCCCACAAAGTTATAATATGTTTATTTTTATTTCCATCAAGAAGATAAAGGAGTAATAAAAGTGAAAATGAAGAAAAGCATCCCACCAATGAATGTTGAGTCAGTGAGGCTGAGACTTGAATCTGGTGTGGAGAAAAAACACAAAGAAGTGTAACGATAATCCCAAACAGTGGTCCATGCAGTTTTTCACCAATTTTATAAACAATGAGAATAGTTAACAAACTGATAACCTCAATCGTAAGCCACGGAGCATACATAGTAGGGAGAATGAAATTACCAAGGGTCAAGATCCAGTAGTACCAGGGCCCAAAAGTAATAGGGCCCACCGATGAAAATGATCCTGTAAGCGGCAATTGTAACTGACGTGCTGACTCAAAAGAGACGAGAGCATCTCTACTATGATCAGCTCCCATATTGATTCTGCCAGAAAAATTCCAAAACCGTAATATTATAGCTATTATCAGTATAGGTAATAAAATTAATTTGGTTTTCATATCTACAATTCACATTGTACATTGTATAGTATGTTTTTGGAATCTATATATAGTACAATAGCGATATTTTATGGAGCGAATAAAACTTTCAATTCTTGTACCTGCATATAACGAAGAGAAGACTATCGAAGGTGTGATAGAAAAGCTTCTTGAAATAAAGATTCCATGTAAAAAGCAAATCATTATTATCGATGATGCCTCTTCCGATGGAACAAATGGAAAAATAATATCAATAAGGAAGAGATTAAAAAATAGCAAGGACAATAAGGCTATTGAATTAATTTGCTTACGCAATGATAATAACATTGGAAAAGGAGCCTCATTACAAAAGGGAATAAAATTTGTTAGCGGGGATTATATTCTTATCCAAGATGCAGATTTTGAGTATGATCCTTCAGAAATAATAGACCTGCTTCAGCCTATATTTTCAGACGAAGGAAAAAATAAAAAGGCGGTATACGGCTCGCGGTTTATGAAAAAAAATTATTCAATTTCACCAGTATACCTGTTTGGTAATCGATTTTTAACATATATTACAAATCTTATTTGCAAAATGAATTTAACAGATATGGAAACTGGATATAAACTTATACCAACAAATTTTCTAAAAAAAGCCAATATACAGTCTTTTCATTTTGATTTTGAACCAGAGGTAACAGTGAAGCTATATAACGCAGGATATTCCATCGTAGAAGTTCCGATTACGTATAACGGAAGGTCACATCTTGCCGGTAAAAAAATAACTCCTATGGACGCATTTTCAGCTATTCGGGCTCTTTTTTATTACCGTTTTTTTAATAAAAAATCATGATTGACATCAAAACATTATATGATTCACGGTTTACACATAAAGAACGTGTACAGAAAAATCAACTATGGGAAGTTCTTTGTAAGGATTTTCTTCAACAATTTATCGGAAAATCTGATACGGTTGTTGATGTTGGAGCGGGACAATGTGAATTTATCAATAACATACACTGTAAGAAGAAAATTGCAATTGACATAAATCCTGATGTAAAAAAAATTGCTAAAAAAGATGTTCAAGTGATAATTGCACCTGTAAAAAAGCTACATGATGCACTGAAAGAAACAAAAGTAAACATAATTTTTATGAGTAATTTACTTGAACATTTGGACAGTAAAGAAGATGTCTTTCGACTACTTCTTGAAGCTCATAAATCTCTTCAAAAAAATGGAAAACTATTAATAATGCAGCCTGACATAGCTCTTGTAGGAAACGCTTACTGGGATTTCTTTGATCATAAAGTTCCAATAACATATGCAAGTTTACTTGAGGCACTCTATAGTTTGGGATTTACAATCTCTTACTCAATCTATCCATTCTTACCGTATTCAACAAAAGCAAAATTTCTTCCACTGTGGCCCTCACTTCTTAAAGCGTATTTATTCTGTCGTCCACTGCACTTTATTTTTGGAAAGCAGTTTTTTGTCTGTGCCCAAAAAGGGTAATCTTCACTGAGGTTTGATATAAACCTTTATGGCCCCGAAAGTTTGATGTATTGGAAATAATTGCTTGATTCGAGTCTCGTATTGTTGATATCCCTTAGGGTTAGCTCCGATTAATTCTGGAGTAAGAAGTGAAACCGAGTACTCTACTCCCTGATCATTTGGTGAATAATATTCTTGCAGATATTCGTCCATATAACTTCTTACGGGGTTTTTTCCGTACATCGAATATAAATAGCGATATCCCCCTGTATACCAACATGTCTGAGCAGACTCTACATTAAATGGTTTATTTTTTACCAAATTCAGAGAGTAAAGAATTGCGGATCTTTTGTTGGAATAGCCGTACGGGTTGAAACTGTTAAATAGGCTTTGCATATTTATAAAAATAAAAAGTATCAATCCCAAATAAACCACATATCTTGCTGATGAGCGACTGAGTTTTGTAAATACTATTGCCATATGCAGGAAGAAAAATAAAAAAAGTGGTTGAATATAATATTCTGCCATTTCTCCATGAAAAACATATGTATACAATGCAATCGCAAACGTATGAATAAATAAAAATAATCCAACTATCTGTATAAGTGATGACGACTCTGATCTTAAATGATAGTTTTTGAAAAAAAGTACTAGAGCATACAGAAATACAACAATAACAACTAGTTTTGCGATGAGTGGAATTGTCGATTGTTTATACGTTAAATACTGCGGACAATTGGCATATTGAACCGCTACATTTGGTTGAGAAAAGGGAAAAGTTAAGCGTGCAAGTGTTGAAGGAATTAGATTATGAGCAAGGTAAGATGCTCGTATTCCGGTGAGGGGAATATTTTTTGCAATTCTTATAGTTTGATCATGTCGAAAATAGTTAACAAGATATCGAGTGTTAAGAAATTGATGTCGAAGATCAAACACTAGTAATCCACTATTGGCGATAAGAACAGCCGTGAGTGAGATTGCAATAAATACAATAGGCACGTTGATTCGTCTAAGTAAGAAAAAAAACACTGTTAGCGGTATGAATGTAAACAATCCAATCTCAATCTGGGTCATGTAAATAAGAGAGATAGTGAGAGGGAATATATAAAAATATCTTTTTTCTGCTAAGCGGATCAGGGAGTAAACCAAAATGGCGATTAAAATTCCTTCAAATGAAAGTTGCCAACCCCTACGTTCATACAGAACATTCAAATATGAATATGAGTAAAGCATTAATGCAACAAGACCAGTTTTAACGCTAATTCGTTTACCAATCTTATATACAAGCAACATTGTAATTATGCTGACAAAAACACTAATGTACCCAATTGTTTGGGGTTCATTAAATAAACCTACAAGCGGAGCAAAGGTGTAATAATATATAGGACCAAGCCGAAATCCAATTGATGTTGGGTGCCCAACTGTAGGAAAGTGAGTGCCATTTGCAATTGCTTGCATGATATAGAGGCCCTTTTCCTCATCAATTGCAAAGTGAAACAGTTCTTCAAATCTCCATAAACGTAAAATTATTCCGATGAGTATAATAGAACAAACTAGGAAATTACGTTTTACAAAAAATCTTCGAATAAAACTCATGGTTAAAAAGAGAATACAGCAGTTTCTTAAAAAAGAAAACTTGGTATTGTATGGCGTATTGTTTCTAGTAGGTATTTTTCGATTTATTAACCTCGAAAAGATCCCAATTTTTTGGGATGAAGCGATTTATTTGAATTTAGCTCGAGAAATTCTTATAGATAAGAACAATCTTTTTAATTCACTTTCGGTTGTCCAGTTCCCTTTTCTTGTTTGGATATTAGCAGTTTTTTACGGAGTCACCTCTGGAGTAAGTCATCTTATTGCAAGTAGGGCAGTGCTTGTTTGTATCGATCTAGTTTCTGGATACCTCGTGTACAAAATAGGAAATAGGATCTTCGGTCAAATTCCTGGTGTTATTTCCTGTGGTATTTATCTACTTTTGCCACTTACTTTTTTTCATAGCAGGATTATTCAAATTGAAGCACTGGAAAACATGCTTGTTCTCGCAGTTGCTTATTACACGCTCATCCTCTTTGAACAGGATTATTCCAAATCAATCGGATTTAAACATTTTTTTACTTTAGCAATAATGCTTTTACTTACTGCCTTTTCTAAACCCAATGCAATTGTATCGTTAATTCCAATTTTTTTTATTCCTTTCTTTTACTCCGTAAAAAGGGGAGCATTTCTCGAAAAAAAACAATTTATCTTACCTTACATATTTACATATAGTATTGCTTTTTTGTCAGTCGCTGCAGTGCTCATGCTCTATCGGAATAAGTTTTCAGTATATGTTTCTACTGAAACTCAGACTTTTCAAATCATATATGCACACGTAAAAATAAACATCTGGAGGTTCGCTTGGTGGGGTAGAGATTATATAACAATTCCGACAATCATAATGGTAGTTCTAGGAGTAGTGTATTCGTTCTACAAAAGAGACAAAAAATTAATTTGGTTAGTTGTATGGATGGGGTCAGTCATTCTACTTTCAAGCGCGATCGGAGCAAGGATATTTCCGCGTCATATATATATGCTTTCCGGCCCAGTTTCTTTGTTAAGTGGATATGTATTTTCCTTACTATATTCAAAGAATAAATACGTATTCTCAATTCTTCTTATCGGAGTGCTTTTTGTATCATTTCGTACTGATCTACAGATTTCTTTTTCCCCATCAAATGCCCCAATAGCTTTAGAGGATCGGCAACAATTTTTCACAAATTGGTCATCGGGGATGGGTTTTGATGATCTGGCGATGTATCTTAAAAAAGTATCTAAGGGAAAAAAGATAATTGTTTTTCATGAAGATGACATCTTGGTTTCT
>CAZYQZ010000007.1:0-16965 GCA_964649915.1 uncultured Gammaproteobacteria bacterium
AAAATTTTCTTCTAAAGAACAAACCTATATACGTCTATATCACCAAGACCATCTTGGACCGGCTATTGCGAGAAATCTGGGTGCTAAATACGCAAAAGGAGAGATTCTCGTGTTTGTCGATGCTGATATGACCTTTGAAGCAAATTTCATCCATGACCTCGTTTTGCCTATTGAACAAGGAAGACTTAAGGGTACCTTCAGTAGGGAAGAGTTTATGGCTAATTCATCTAATGAGATAGCCATTTGTTGGAATATAAATCGCTATATAATGAATAAATGGCATTTAAATAGCGAGTCCTTGCAAAGAGTATTACCATCTTCTTATCCACACAAACAACAAGTATTTCGCGCAATCTTGAAAAAAGAATTTCTTCGAGTAGGCGGATATGACTCAATTGGGTATACAGACGATTGGACTCTTTCACGAAAATTAGGATATCTTGCTCAAGCAGTATACGGAGCAAAGTATTACCATGTAAACCCTAGTACGTGGCAAGAGGTGCGAATACAAGCTCGATGGATTGGTCAGAATGAGTTCATAGTTGGATCTCTTTTTCGTAAAGTAATCAGCTTAATTCGTTATAATTTCATTTTCTCAATATACTTTGGGGTATATGGTGCTGTGAAGTTTCGTAGAATACTATTTATCATATTCAAACTTTATTATGACTTCATACTTATAGCTACTATTGTTAGAACATTTTGGAAAATTGAGAAAAAAAAGTGACAATATTTTTTTTATTACTATCAGTATTTCTCAGACTCGTTGGACTTACTCAAAGTTTTTGGCTTGATGAAGCTGCGCAAATTGACGAATCAAAAGTGTCATTCGGTGCTCTTTTTGATCAACCAATTGTTCCACACCCGCCCTTTTTTCGACTCCTCATGCACTTTTGGATTCCAATATCACATGCCGAATGGTTTTTGAGATTACCGTCAGTTGTTTTTGGTGTGATTAGTATCTATGTAAGTTATAAAATTGTTCGTTTTCTCGGTGACAAACACAAGCTTCTTCCTTCACAGGTTAAAAAATGGTCATTCTTCTCTCTTTTATTTCTTTCCATAAATCAATTTCATATCTACTACTCCCAGGAGTTTCGACCCTATGCGTTGACGTGTCTTTTAGGAGTCATGACTACATACTTTCTATTACGAAAGAGATGGGTTTTATATACAGGATCAGCAATTCTCCTTCTTTATAATGCTTACTTTGCGATCTTCCTACTTGCGGTACAGTGGTTATATGTTTTTATCTACGAACGTAAAGATTTCAAAAAAATTTCCTCTTATCTACTATTTGCCTGTGTTGCTTTCCTGCCGTATATGCCATTTTTTCTTAAGCAATTTCAAGTGTTGGGGGTAGGCATGGTAAAAGAAGTTTCTGGGTGGAGCTCTGCAGTAAGTATCCCTGTACTAAAATCTCTCCCACTTATTTTTATTAAATTTGCTCTCGGAAGAGTCAGTTTTCAGAATAAATTGGAATATCTTGTCATCACTGTATGTATTTTCATTATATACATATCTCTACTTATAACTGCGTATAAAAAGAAGAAATTATTATTTTCACAACTAGGTTTATTATGTGTTGGACCATCTATTTTTGCATTCTTAATTTCCTTTTTTGTTCCCGTAATTGCTCCTCAACGGCTTATTTACTCTCTTCCCATTGGTATCATTCTCATGGGATTTGGATTAACTTTCCTGGAAAAGAGAATTCAATATGGTGTTGCAATCTTACTTTTTTTTGTAAATATTTCTAGTGTTTATCGATATTATTCAGACGCTACTTTTCAGAGGGAGCAATGGAGGCAAGCGGTAACAGATATCGAAAATCAAAAAAACCTAAACACGTCAATCGTAGTATTTGTATTCCCAGAGCCATTTGCTCCGTGGAATTTTTATCAACAAAATAAAATTGATGCGATTGGCATTACACAAAAAATTGTCTTAACAGATGAAGATCTCATAAAACGACTCTATCCTAGACTTATCGAGAAATCTACAATTTATTTCTTTCACTATCTTACGGGATTAACTGATAAAGAAGCGAAAGTTGAAAAATATCTTAGCAAAAATTCCTATAAAGAAATTGAAGTAAAAAACTATCCAGGTGTCGGTTTTATATCCGTATATCAAAAATAATATGAAAATAATTCTTGATATTTCACAAATTATATATGAAGGAACAGGGGTTTCTACCTACTCAAATAGTGTTGTAGAAAGCCTTTTAAAATATACGAATATTGAAGTAGTGCTTTTTGGAAGCAGTCTGCGACAATATGAGGTGCTTAAAAATCATGTTAAACGATTTCAGAAAATACGTCCATGTGCTGTAGTATTACACAAGTTGCCACAACGCATACTTTCCCTATTGTGGAATGATTTACACATTGTACCTATTGAAATATTTACTGGAAAAGCTAACCTTGTCCATACATCAGATTGGATAGAGGCACCGTCTCACCTTAAAAAAGTTACCACAATTCAAGACATGGTAATCTATAAATACCCTGAAACCTCAGATACTGAAATTATTCATACTCAAAAAAAGAGAATAGGGCACATTCTGAATGATAAAACTAACATTGTAACCTCATCATTATCTTCACGGGAGGATATTTCCTCAATTCTGGGTATAGCAAAAGAGCGAATAGAAGTGATCTATCCAGGAATCGAATCAGTGTATCGTCCTCAAACACAAGACAAAATACGTTCAGTAAAAAGAAAATATAATATTCATTCAAAATATATTTTGAGTGTTGGTACTCTTGAACCAAGAAAAAATATTAAAACCGCAGTTCACTCATTCGAAAATTTTCGACTGAATCCTAGTATTTCGTCTCAAAAATCTTCAGTTGAGATGTTACTCGTAGGAAAACAAGGTTGGCAGGAAGAATTTACACTACCATCATATGTTCGTAGATTAGGGTATGTTCCCACTGAAGATCTTGTGAGTTTGTATAGCGGCTCCGAAATGTTTCTCTATCCCTCCCTCTATGAAGGATTTGGATTTCCTATTCTAGAAGCAATGGCATGTAACACACCTGTTATTACTAGTAATCGGGGAAGCTTGAAAGAAATAGCTGGTTCAGCGGCAATGTTCGTAAATCCACTTGATCCAGATGAAATTACAAACGAAATGGTCAAGCTTTTTACAAATGTTTCCCAAAGGGAGAAGGTAAGACAAATGGGGGTTAAACAAGCGCAAAAGTTCAACTGGAAAACAACCGCTCTCCAACTGCAGAAGGTATATTCATCATATCAATGAAAAAATTTAAGCAGATTATCAACTATATATTGTTCTTTGCCATTTGTGTTTCTGTCGTTTCAACAATCGCTATATCACGGCAGCGTTTTTTTACTCGATTCGATCCAAACTGGTATAGGGGTACATATGAATCTTCACAATTTGCTTCAGATGTAACAAAACGTACAACTTTTATTACAGATTGGGATTTATATTCCTACGCTGGATATAGATATCTTCAAGGAGATGATCCAACGAGTATCAACTTTGAACATCCACCTTTGGGTAAATATATCATTGGATTATCTATTAGTGTTTTTAATAATGAAAATTATTTACAACTTTATGGTGGGATAGTCTTATTATTTCTGACATTTCTTTTAGCAAAGCATGCAATTGGAAATACCACGATTTCACTTTTTGTAACTTTTCTTTTTAGTCTTGAAAAAATTTTTACTCAACAAATGACACATGCACTTCTTGATATATGGCAGGCAGTATTTTTATATGTAGGTATATATAGTTTGCAGAAAATAGAGAGAGGAAAAATATGGATGCTCCTATTGATAATAGCAATGGATGGAATTCTTACGACTAAATTTTTTGCAACGGGGATCGTTTTTATACTCTATATTTTGGGATATCTTTTACTTCAAAAAAAATATTTACTCCTTAAGCAAATATTTATTTGTTTCGTAGCTGTTTTAGCATTCTATCTACTCGTCTATCTTCCTTTCTTCATAACTCATTCTTTCTTCGATTTTATATATTTGCATGTGAAGATTATTAAACTTTTCAAAGCGTATGTCCCAGAATATCCCTGGGGAGAAGTCTTTAAACTACTATTTTTTGGGGACTGGTTAACTTGGTGGGGAAGCAAAGGATATGTAAAAACCGAATTTTACAATCTCTTCTGGCCTATTATAACTAGTAATATTTTCTTAATTTTCTTTGCATTCAGAAAGAAATCCATTTTTGATACATCAAAATCGTTATTTCTATGGACTATCATTTATTTATTGTTTACATCTACACATATATTATTTCCTCATTATCTGCTCTTGATCCTTCCATCTCTTTATATTTTATTGGGGCAAACTTTATACTGTATTGGAAATAATGTTATTCACAGTACTAACAATCATTATTTGAAGCAAAGATAAATATGCATATAGGAATTGATGGATATGAGGTAAATCAAGAAAGATTGGTTGGGGTAGGGAGATTTGCGTATGAAATATTACACCAACTGTATCTGCATGATAAACGGAATATTTATACGGTGTTTTTACCGAATAACCCTTTATCACATATGCCCAAGGAACATGAAGGGTGGAGATATACAGTAATTCCGTCAAAAGGTTTTTGGGTTTTTACTTCTCTTCCGTATGGCATACTGACAAGTTCTAAAAAAATTGATGTCTTTTATACGCCAACACACTATATTCCTCATTTTGTAAAAATACCTCGTATCGTATCCATTATGGATCTATCATATCTTCATTTCCCAGATATGTTTCGTAAAACTGACTACTACAAGTTAAAAAATTGGACTTCATACTCTATAAAACATGCAAAAAAAGTAATCACAATAAGCGAATTTTCAAAGGAAGAAATTTGTACTACCTACCATATTTCAAAAGACTCAATTGCAGTTGCTTATCCAGGAATTAATACAAGTTACTCTCTAATAAAAAGCGAAATTTCTCACGAAAAACCTGAATTTAAATACATATTATTTGTTGGCACAATTCAACCTCGAAAGAATATACAGCGCTTAATTGAAGCGTATTCTTATCTGGAAAAAAAGTGGAAGAAGGATAAAATCCACCTTGTAATTATAGGGAAAAAAGGATGGTTATATGACCAAATTTTTTTGCAGGTTCAAAAACTTCAACTTGAACAATATGTGCATTTTTTTGATTATGTATCTGACGACGATAAAATTAGTCTTTTTAAAAATGCTACATGTTTTGTCCTACCCAGTTTGTATGAAGGATTTGGTATACCAGTTATTGAAGCCATGATGTATGGAGTTCCTACAGTTATTTCAAATGTTAGTAGTTTGCCAGAGATCGGTGGGAATGCTAGCATATATATAGATCCCTACAATACGCAGTCCATTGCAGATGGTATTGAAAAAGCAATATCCTTGTCAGCTTCTGAAAAGGAAAAGCTGATTCACAAAGGGAAAGAAAATGTCACACGTTTTAGTTGGATCAAAAGTGGTGAAATCGTATTACAAACCATTCAGGATGCTGGGAAGGTAACCAATGTTTAAAGATAAAGACGGAAATTCACTTTCTAGTGAAAAAGCGCTTCAAAAAATTATTGCTAGAATCATGAATATTTTATTAGATTTTGAGTTAATGATTCTTCGATGGATCGGACATGTTCCACTGCATTTTTTTAGAAATATTGCGTATAAACTAGTTGGTATGAATCTAGGAGATAAATCAACTATACATATGTGGGCAAGTTTTTTTAATCCAGCAAATATAATAATAGGGAACGACACCATTATAGGTGACCATGCTTTTTTAGATGGAAGAGCAAAGCTAGTGATCGGTAGTCATGTAGACATTGCTTCTTCAGTCATGATCTATAACTGTGAGCATGATATACATGATGAAAAGTTCAGTGCTCGATCGGAAAGCGTGATAATAGATGATTATGTTTTCATCGGACCTAGAGTAACAATTCTCCCTGGAGTACATGTTGGAAAAGGTGCTGTAATTGCAGCAGGAGCAGTTGTGACGAAAAACATAGATCCATTCTGTATAGTAGCAGGAGTACCAGCCAAGCCCATAGGTCAAAGAAAAAACACAAATCTCTCTTATAAATTAGGCCGAGCACGATTATTTCAATAGAGTATTCCTGAGAAGCTGTATCATATGTTTCCTCAAAATAAATTGGTAAAAATTTTACTTCATTTACTGAAATTTTTTCTTTTTACTTTTTTAACCTACTTCATTTTGTTTTCACTTGTTCAAATTTTAAACTTTTTTGATATTGGAGCTATTGATTTCCGATTCGCACAAACTATTTTAATAATAATATTTGTTGGGTTAATTCTTTTATATTTTATTAAGCAAATTTGGTTTACGAAAAAAGTTTTCATTATTCTTGCGATTAGCACCATTACAATTGATGTTCTGGTCATAGGCTTCATATATTTTCAAACTTGCAATTATAGTAGAGGTATTTTTGATATTTACTCTACGAACCAAAGTTGTACATGTAAGGGATTTCTGGTGAAACATGTAAATGGTTTCGATAGTCCAAAAATCGATTATTGTTTAGGAATTATTAGCAACAAAACAAATGAAAACAATGAATAAGAAGAAGTTATCTTTTGTTATTGTGAATTATAAAACATTTGATTTTCTCAGAAGTTGTATTGTATCAATATTTGAAAATTTACCTGACACTATACTGCGAACTACAGAGATTATTGTTGTTGACAATGCATCAAATGATGGTTCAGTTGAAAAAATAAAAAAAGAATTTTCATCAGTTTTTCTTATTGAGAACAAAGAGAATGTAGGTTTTGCAAAAGCTAGTAATCAGGGTATTTTAAAGTCATCAAGTGAATATGTATTACTGCTTAATAGTGATACTACAGTTGAAGAAGGATCGATTGAAAAATCTTTATCTTATCTGGATGTTAACACTGAAGTATCAATTCTCGGGTGTTGTCTTAAGAATCGTGATGGATCGTTACAGTATTCATGTGGAAGTACGCCGAATTTATTCACAATATTACTTTGGATGACATTCGTTGACGATCTCCCTTTTTTTAAAAAAATTTTACTTCCGTACCACATAGAAGACCGTTCATTTTATAAAGAATCTCATGAAGTAGGTTGGGTAAGTGGTGCATTTTTTTTAATAAGAAGGGAAATTCTAAAAAAAGTTGGGTTACTGGATGAGAAAATGTTTATGTATGGTGAAGAAGTTGAGTTGTGCATACGTATAAAAAATATAGGATCAAAAGTATTGTATTATAATGAACCAAGGATCACCCACTACAAAGGAGGATCTGCTGATGGAAATTACTCAGGGTTATTTGAAGAATTCACCGCCCTAATATATATATGGAAAAAACATTTTCCTTTGTGGCAACTACCGATTTTGAGGATTCTTTTAAAATTTGGAGCTTTGTTACGATATGTTTTCTTTGGTATAATTTGTAGAAATGCGAAAAAGAAGCTGATATATGCGAAAGCTTTTAAAGTGGTTTGATGATAATTTAATTTCACTACTTGCTGGCTTTTTGCTGGTTTTTATTCCCCTCTACCCAAAAATCCCACTAGCCGACATCTTACCTGGATATATTGTCCGGGTACGTATGGAAGATTTTTTCATTGGTATCACAGTCATTCTTTGGATAATTTGGCTGGTAAGAAAAAAGCTTACATTGGGTTCAAATCCACTTCTGAAGATAATTAGTGTCTATCTGCTTATCGGATTCATCTCGATGCTATCAGCGATATTTATTACCCATACCGTTCCATTGCAACCATTGCATATTGGAAAAGTATTATTACATCTTTTGCGTCGGGTTGAGTACTTTTCTCTATTCTTTGTTTTTTATTCGACGATAAAAACAATGAGACAAGTAAAAATATATATTCTTCTTCTCATATTTACGATGGTTGCCGTAACGGTGTATGGCTATGGTCAGAAATACTTCTATTTTCCAGCATTTTCTACCATGAATAGAGAGTTTTCTAAAGGTTGGATGCTGTATCTATCAGAACATGCGAGAGTATTATCTACATTTGGCGGACACTATGACTTGGCAGCGTTTACGATGATGCTTCTTGTAATACTATGGAGTGTATTTTTTGGGTTAAAAAAACTGTGGAAGAGAATAACAGTATTAGTAATAATAGCGGGGGCTTTTTGGTTACTAATATTAACAGTTTCACGTACCTCGTTTATCGCATATCTTCTAGGAATCGCAGTATTATGCTTTCTATGGGCGTTTAAACGCGGTTTACGCTGGTCGGTGAAAGCTTGGGTTGCTGTGACAGTGCTAAGCATTGTTGTAATGATAATGTTTGGGGACTTATCAGAGCGCTTTACGAAACTTCTGAAAATAAACGAGCGTTTCTCGGGAGTTAAAAATGTTCTCTTAAATCCTTTTGGTAAACCCCCTTCCGAAAGGGCGATTTTTTTGGAAAACAATATCGCTGCAGTAACGTCTAAAAGCGATCAGCCACCCTCCCCACAAAGACCGGTTGATGTCGAAAAAGATATTCCCTTAATTATTCCAGATGCGACACAAAGTGGTAGTTTTTCAGCTATTTCTAGAACATATTCTCAAAACGCATTAGTGTATGACTTATCAACAGGAATACGACTTGATGCGCTTTGGCCTAAAGCGATAAACGGGTTATTGAAAAACCCTTTTGTTGGTAGCGGATATTCTACCCTCACGAAAGTAAATGCAGAAGACTTCACAGAAGCGGAATCGACTGATAATGATTTTCTTCGATCACTTGGTGAAACAGGAGTTCTTGGTTTTCTAGCGTTTTATGCAATTGTTTTAAGTATTGTAGTCATTGTTTGGCGAACATTCATACGCATACATGATGTATTATTTTTTAGTTATGTAGTCGGATTAATCGGTGCGATATTTGGTCTTTTATTGAATGCTTTATATATTGATGTGTTTGAAGCGTCTAAAGTTGCCTATGTTTTTTGGGCAATGACCGGTATAGCACTGGGTGGAGTAAACGTGCTAAAGCTACATACCGCTGATCATAAAGGGTTTCCAAAAAATCTTGGTGTCCGTGATTTTTTTCAAGACATAAGTAACATGGTTAAGGGTTTTTTTAAAAAAGATATTTTTTTTATTTTAATAATTCTTGGAATAGCTTTATATGTAAGATTTTATCGAATTGATACGCCTCTTGCTGATTGGCATTCTTGGAGACAAGCAGACACAGCATCTGTAACACGACAGTATGTAAGAAACGGACTCAATCTTCTCTACCCAACATACCAAGATCTGTCTTCAATACCCTCCGGTAAAGACAATCCAAAGGGATATAGGTTTGTCGAATTCCCTCTATATAATGCCCTTGGTCTTATCGTCGATAAATTAACAGTAGGATGGAATTTGGTTTCCTCACAGAGGTTTACAACTATTCTCATTTCCCTGATCTCGATTTTATTCCTTTATAAATTGGTCAAACGACATGATGGAAGACTCGTAGCCTTTGTAAGCGCTTCTGTCTTTGCACTTTTACCTTACAGCATTTTCTACTCTCGTGTAATTCTTCCAGAGCCACTGTTGGTTATGTGCACATTGGGAACATTGAACTTCTTTGATGTATGGGTGCGGTCCAATAAAAAAAGATATTGGGTGCTTGCCGTACTATTTGCTTCACTTGCGATGCTTGTAAAACCTTTTGCGATTTTTGCTGGACCTGCAATTATATACATGTTTTACTTAAAAAATGGATTTGCTTGGCTTAAGAAGCCATCAACCTATATATTCATCCTACTCACCCTTATTCCCTTCGTACTTTGGCGCAGCTGGATTAGCCACTTCCCAGAGGGAATTCCTGCAAGTGACTGGCTTTTCAACGGTGATGGAATTCGTTTAAAAGGAGCATTTTTTTATTGGATATTTGCAGATAGGATCGGTAGACTCATATTGGGTTATTGGGGATTAGTGCCATTTGTTCTTGGTATCATTTTAAAACCAAAAAAAGGTGGATACCTCTTTTATTTTTATGGTGTCGGAATGATTTTGTACCTGATAGTTGTAGCTACAGGTAATGTGAGACATGATTATTATCAGATCCCCTTAGTTCCAGTTATTGCATATTTTTTCGCAAAAGGCTTTATTGGTATTTTTAATCTTCCTAAGGAGTTATTTTCGCGAAAGATTGCTATTCTTTTCGTATTTATTTCAACAATATTTGCAGGTGCATTTTCCTGGTATTTCATAAAGGATTATTACAACATTAATCATCAAGAGATAGTAGATGCGGGTCATGATGTCTCACAGATGACGAATAGCAAGGCGCTTATAATTGCTCCGTATAGTGGGGATACTGCATTTTTATTCCAGACAGAACGATCTGGTTGGCCAATTATGCAAGGCTCTATAGACGATATGATAAAAAAAGGAGCTCATTATTATGTTTCGGTAAATTTTGATGACACAACAAAGGATATATTAAAACAAACAACTACATATTCACCGTATGGTAAATTTACCCTCATAAAGCAGACTCCGAGTTACGTTATCATCCAGATTGTGCCTAGTAAAGAGCTCCCAAAAGATTAATTGTCCATAATGAAGATTTTGATGCTCACTCCATACCTTCCATATCCTTTGCTTTCTGGTGGACAAATTAGAACATATAACTTGCTGAAAAACCTTGCAAAACATCACGAAATAACTCTTTTTAGCTTTATTCGAAATGAAAACGAACGACAACATAAAGATGAACTTTTAAAGTATTGTACGCGTGTTGAAATGTTTAAACGACGTCCCGCCTGGTCATTAGTAAATATATTCCTTGCTGGAATGACACCATTTCCTTTTCTTGTTTCTATCTATTACTCTCGCACTCTTCAGCGAGCAATTGAACAGGAGTTGCGGAAAAATCAATATCACGTGATTCATTCAGAGACATTTTATGTGATGCCCAATATTCCAAAAACTTCTGTTCCAATTCTTTTAGTTGAACAGACTATCGAATTTCTTGTGTACAAACATTTCGTTGAAACAGTGTTCATTTTACTTCGACCGCTCCTTTCTTTGGACGTTGCTAAGATTCGTTTTTGGGAAACATTTTATTGGAAACGAGCGCAACGAGTTGTAGCTATGTCTGCATCAGATGAAATAGTCATGAAAAAGGAAGTACCAGATTTAAAAGTTGATATTATTCCTAATGGGGTTGATACTGATGAATTTTTGAAACTGAACAAACAATCCAGTCAGCAACATAAAACCATACTTTTTGTAGGAAATTTTAAATGGCTTCAAAATCGAGAAGCTGCATTAATACTCATAAATGAAATATGGCCGAAAATTAAGGAAAGATTGCCAAATGCAAAACTTTGGATTGTAGGGAGATATCCACCAAATGAAATCATGAATAAAATCCAAAAGGATATTACAATTTCCACCGATATAGATGATATTAAAGAGGTATATACTGCTTCAGACATATTGTTAGCACCAATTTTTGGACCCGGTGGTACTCGGTATAAAATTTTGGAGGCAATGGCCTCAGGTATTCCGGTTATTACTACCTCATGTGGAATTGAGGGTTTAGCTGCTCGAAATGGAAAAGATGTGGTTATTCGTGACCGTGTGCAGGATCTTGCCAGCGCAACTATCGAGGTACTGCAAAATATTAAATTGTATAATACTCTTGCACAGAATGGTAAAAAACTAATAAGAGATAATTACAGTTGGAAACAGATATCTCAAAGACTGAATCTCCTTTATAAAGATGTAGGGAGTAAAGACAGGTGAAAAGACTCTCAATTATTATCGTAAACTATAATGCGGGAAAATATCTCCAAGACTGTATAGCATCAATCCAGTCAAGCACCTTACGTAGTCATGAGTATGAAATTCTTGTTGTAGATAATAATTCTCAAGATACATCCAGAGATTACCTGAAAGGTATCTCGTCAAAAAAGATAATTCGATGTTTTTTTAATACTGAAAACCAAGGGTTCGCGAAGGCGAACAATCAAGCAATCAAGGTGGCTAATGGAAAATATATATTATTATTGAACCCAGATACAAAAGTTCAAAAAGACACATTAAAAGTCTTGGTGGATTATCTAGATAGTAATACCGATGTTGGGATTGTTACCTGTAAAGTCAGTCTTCCCGATGGGTCTATTGATGATGCATCACATCGAGGCTTTCCCACACCCCTTCGATCTTTTTTTCAGTTTACTGGTATAGCAGCCATTTTCTCATCAAGTCCTTTTTTTAATGGGTATCATTTAGGATATAAAGATCTAGATCAAATACATGAAATAGATAGTTGTGTAGGAGCCTTCATGATGATTAGGAAGAAAGTTGGTGATTCAATACATTGGTTAGATGAGGAGTATTTTTGGTATGGGGAAGATTTAGATTTTTGCTATCGTGTAAAAAAAGAGGGATGGAAAATTACCTATAATCCAAAAACGAAAATTACACACTATAAGGGTGTAACAAGTGGAATAAAGAGTCATTCGAAAAATATTTCTTCTGCAACACAACAAACAAAAATTGATGCAACAAATGCTCGATTTGATGTGATGAAAATCTTTTACAGAAAACATTATCAAAAAAAATATCCTCTGTTTGTTAAATACGCGGTATTGCTTGCGATTGAGCTTAAACGTTTTATAACAATATCTACACTCTCATAATATGAAAATAGGAATAGATGCGAGGTTATGGAGTCAAACTGGAGTAGGGCGATATATTCGAAGTTTGTTTACAACAATTGAACAATTTGATAAAAAAAATGAATATATTTGGTTCTTTCAAAAAGCTGAATATGACTCTATTGTATTACCTACAAAAAGATGGAAAAAAGTTCAGGTAGATATCAAATGGCATACACTTTCTGAACAAATACTATTACCGTTTATCTTTTTAAGAGAAAATTTAGATTTACTACATTTTCCATATTTTACAAATCCTATTCTTTACCCAGGCAAAACGGTCGTGACAATTCACGATCTTATTTATGATCATTATAAAACTGGAAAAACATCTACCCTTCCATATCCAGTTTATATGTTAAAAAAAATAGGTTACCATTTTGTATTATGGGCAACAACAAAGAAAGCGAATAAAATTTTTACACTATCACAGGATGCAAAGAAAGAAATTTGTGATCATTATAAAGTGGATACAGATAAAATAGTTGTCACATATGAATCGGGAAAGCTTGAAGATAGTCGAAAATTCTTTCCCAGTGGGCAATATAATTTCATATCTAAGTTATCACCATATATTTTATACGTCGGTAACGCACACCCGCATAAGAATGTAGAAAGTTTGATTAATGCGATGGAATATGTGAAAGAGAAAATGCCAAAACTCAAGCTCGTTTTGCTTGGAACAGATAGTTTTTTTTATCCCAAAATAAAGCAATATATTGATCAAAAAAGATTACATGAAGAAATATATATTCCTGGAGAAATTCCAAACAAAGATATTGCTGCGTGGTATCACTTTGCTTGTTTTTTTATTTCAGCATCCCATATGGAGGGATTCGGAATTCCTCCTCTTGAGGCGATGAGCGTAGGTTGTCCTGGGTTGCTATCAGACATCCCAGTCTTTCATGAGATAAACCAGGATGCTGCCGTCTACTTCGATCAAACAAATCCGGAAAAGATTGCGCATGCAATCATAAAACTTGTTACAGATAAAAAGTTACTGGCTCAGAAATCAATTCTTGGATATGAACAAGTAAAAAAATATAGTTGGGAAAAAATGACGAGAGAAACAGTAGAAACCTATCATCAAGTTCTTTCTTCAAAATAACCTCTTATGAATGTAGCTATCGTTTATGATCGAGTAAATACTTTTGGAGGTGCAGAGAGAGTCTTACTATCACTTTTAGAAATTTGGCCAAACGCTGTACTGTACACATCGGTGTATGATTCGGGGAGGGCAACATGGTCCAAGATCTTTCCGAAAGTAATCCCATCATTCATACAAAAAATACCTTTTTTTCGTTCAAATCATGAATTGATTCCGTACCTCATGCCGTATGCATTTGAAAGTTTTAATTTTGATTATTATGATCTTGTTATTTCTGTAACATCTGAGTCAGCAAAAGGAATCATCACGAAACCTAAAACCTGCCACATCTGTTATTGTCTTACACCCACCCGCTATTTATGGAGTGGATATGTGGATTATAAACGAATTTTTAACAGTCTTCCGATGAGCTTTATCTATGAGAAGTTATTTGACGTTACAGCAAATTGGTTAAAAGAATGGGACATAGTTGCTTCTAATCGTCCGGATTTTTATATAGCAATCTCCAAAACGGTACAAAAGCGTATTTTCCAGTTCTACAAAAAAGATTCAATAGTAATATATCCACCTGTTGATACCCAGACGTTTTCCCCACTACAGGGTACTATAGAAAGGTCGTATTACTTAGTTGTTTCTAGATTGGTAGCGTCTAAAAAAATCGATCTCATTATTGAAGCATTTAACATCTTGGGGCTATCATTGATTATAGTCGGAGATGGAAAAGAGAGGAAAAACCTGCAAAGAGAAGCGCATAAAAATATCCAATTTACTGGAAAAATATCAGAACCCAAATTATTAGAACTATATCAAAACGCTAAAGGAGTTATACTTGCGGCAGATGAAGATTTTGGTTTGGTTCCTATTGAAGCACAAGCATGCGGAGTTCCTGTTATCGCCTATCACAAAGGTGGTGCGATAGAAACGGTTATTAAGGGAAAAAGCGGAGAATTTTTTCAAGAGCAAACAGCCTTGTCGATTATTTCTTGTGTTCGGAAATTTGAAAAAAAACAGTATAATACTACTATCTGCCGAGAAAATTCTTTACAATTCAATAAACAAATGTTCAAAAAGAAATTTATAAAGTTAGTTGAAAATCATATGGGAGAATATAACAAGAGATGAAAGCAATTGTTTTTGCTGGAGGAGTTGGAACACGACTGTGGCCGCTTTCCAGAAAAAAATCACCAAAGCAATTTGAAAAAGTAATTGGAGACAAATCTACGCTACAGCTAGCTGTAGAAAGGCTCTTACCAGATTTTTCATGGAGCGATATATATATATCTACACAGGATCAATATAAAGACGCAGTGCATTTACAGCTCCCAAATATCCCAAAGGAAAATATTATTGGAGAACCCGAGATGAGAGATGTAGGTCCAGCTGTAGGACTTGTTGTTGCGTCACTTGTGCGTAAGTATCCAGACGAGCCGATTGCTATTGTCTGGAGCGATCATCTTGTGAAAAAAGAGCAACTCTTTCGTCAGACTTTATCCTGTGCGGAAAAAATTTTACACTCCAAAAAAACAAAACTTGTATTTATCACTCAGAAACCACGGTTCCCAAATCAGAACTTAGGGTGGATTGAGTTCGGTAACCGCGTTAGTTCGAAAGACACTATCGCACTGTTTGAATTTAAAAAGTTGACATATCGTCCAACCCAAGAAGTTGCGAATGAATTTTTTTCGAGTAATACGTATGCCTGGAATGTCGGGTACTTTGTCACAACCCCTACTTACTTATGGGAGCAGTATCGAACGTTTTGCCCAGAACTGTTTGAAGGGTTACAAAAGTTGCAAGAACAGATGGGAAAGCCACATTATGCTGCAATATTAAAACAGGAGTATGGTAAATTAAAAAAGATTTCATTTGACGATGCCATACTTACACATCTTGCGCCAAAAGAAGCGCTTGTTATTTCTGAAGATCTGGAATGGAGTGATATAGGTACTTGGGAGGCGTTGAAGGAAGCTTTACAAAGTGGACCTGGTCAAAATGTCTCTTATGGAAAAGTGCTACTTCAAGATAGTAAGGATACACTTCTCTATAATTACACTAATCAGATGATAGTAGCGTTAGATTTGGAAGAACTGATGATTGTAAATACGCATGATGTTGTACTTATTTGTCATAAAAAATCTGTTCCAAAATTAAAAAAACTCGTGGAAAGTCTTTCAGGATCCGAGAACGAGCATCTTGCGTAACATATGAACATAATTTCAGGAGAGTTTTATGATAAGACTTTAAAACGGACAATTGATATTGTTGGTTCGCTCATTCTCATTGTGGTTTTTTCGCCAATTTGTGCTGTTATAGCAATTTTAATAAAGCTTGATTCCAAGGGTCCAATATTTGCCGATACACCTGAACGTGTGGGAAAAAGAGGAAAACTATTTAAAATGTTTAAGTTCCGTTCGATGGTGATTAATGCTCATGTTATCTTACGACAAAATCCTGGATATAAAAATTTGTACGAACAATATAAAAAAAACAGTTATAAACTTAAGGAAGACCCTCGTGTAACGAGAATAGGTCGATTTCTAAGAAAGCATTCACTCGATGAAATTCCTCAACTATTAAATATCTTGAAAGGTGACATGAGTCTGGTAGGTCCGAGAGCGTACTATCCTGATGAGCTTTCAGATCAACAAAATAAATATCCTCACACAAGAAAAATGGTGAAAGAAGTACTCTCGATAAAACCTGGAATCACAGGTTTCTGGCAAGTGTCAGGGAGAAGTGAGGTAAATTTTGACAAGCGTATAGGCATGGATGCGGCGTATGTCAGGCAACGTTCTCTTTTCTATGATTTCTTGATCCTTTTGAAAACCCCATGGGCTATGGTTTCTGGTAAAGGAGCAGTTTAAGGTTGACATACGCCATAAATTTTTTACAATGGTATAATATATCTTTCTAGTTCTTATGAGTGACGGATTTACAAAAATACCAGTTGAGCCTCAAATTAAAGAAAAAACTATGCCTATAGTTGATAAAAAAAAGAGGAAAAACTCCCGTAAGTTGTTTGGTGTAGTTGGGGTAATCCTCTTTATTCTTATTATTCTTGTTTCAATAACTGCCCTTATAGGGAAAGATGTGTACGTTTCTTTACAAAAAACTGCAAGCACAGCGCGAGAAGTGAAAGCTGCAGCAAAAACTCAAAACATTGAAGATTTAAAAGTAAAACTTG